>NZ_JBHXEM010000010.1:0-127369 GCF_042724755.1 Kitasatospora sp. NPDC127067
CGAGACCGCCCCGGTGCACGAGCTGTACGCCCGGCCCGCGCACCCGTACACCCGGGGACTGCTGGACTCCATCCCCCGGCTGGACCAGAAGGGCCGGAACCTGCACGCCATCAAGGGCCTGCCGCCCAACCTCCTGCGCATCCCCGAGGGCTGCGCCTTCAACCCCCGCTGCCCGCGCGCCCAGGACCGCTGCCGGACCGAGCTCCCCGCGCTGACACCGGTGACCGGCGAGCACGGGACGGAGCTGGCGGGCCGCCGCAGCGCCTGCCACTACTGGCGCGAGACGCTGCACGGCTGAGGCCGCGCCCGGCCCGGCCGGCGGCTACTTCGCGAAGCCGACGTTCTCCCAGACGATGTCGGACAGGCCCTGCGCGCCGATGTTGGCGAGGTCGGCGCGGGCCCCGTACAGCTGCGGGCGCTGGTAGAGCGGCAGGACGCCGGCCACCTTCCAGAGCTCCCCGTCGGCCTGGTTGATCGCCTCGGTGGCGGTGGCGGCGTCGCCCGCGGCCGCCGCCCGGTCGAGCGCGGCGTCCACCGCCGGGCTGCCCGCCCCGACGTGGTTGGTGCCGCCGCTCTGGACGAAGTTGGCACGGTTGCCGCTGGCCGGGAAGGGGGTGCCGATCAGCGAGTAGGCGGCGATGTCGAAGTCGTTGCGGTTGACGTACTTGTCGAAGAACTCGTTGGCGGGGGCGGTCACGGTGGTGACCTTGATGCCGACGTCCTTGAGCATTCTGGTGGCGTTGGCGGCCTCGGCCTGGGCCGGGTTGACGCCGGCCGGGACGACCATCCGCAGGTTCAGCTCGCGGCCGTCCTTCCGCCGCACGTCGCCGTCCAGCTTCCAGCCGGCCGCGTCCAGCTTGCGGGCCGCCTCGGCGGGGTCGTAGCGGGCCAGGCCCAGGGAGTTGTCGCGGTAGCCGTTCTGGTTGGTGACCAGCAGGTGGTTGTTGAGCGGGACGGCGGGCCAGTCCAGGCCGCTGAGGTCCGAGCGGATCACCACGTCCCGGTTGATCGCCTGGAAGACGGCCTGGCGCACGGTCGCGTCGCCGAGCGCGGGGGTGCGGGCGTTCAGGGTGAGCTGGCGGAAGTCCGGTCCGCCGGCCCGGCGCACCGCGGCGCCCCTGGTGTTCCTGACCACCTGGTAGCCGGCCACGTCCGGGCCGATGTTGACGAGGTCGAGCTGTCCCTTGGCGAAGGCGGCGGGCATCGCGTCGGGCAGCATCGCGTGGAAGACGATCCGGTCCAGCACCGGCTTGTCGCCCCACCAGGAGGGGTCGGCGACCAGGGTGACGGTCTGGGCGGCGCGGTCCAGCTGCTCGACCTTGAACGGGCCGGCGGTGACCGGGAACGCGTCCAGGTAGGAGGAGTTGAACAGCTCCGGCGTGGAGATCCGGCCGGCGGGCAGCAGCGGGGCGTTGCCGGCGCTGTTGAACATCGACTGCCACTCGGAGAACGGGTGGTCGAAGGTCATCACCGCCTGGAAGTCGTCCTTGCCGCGCTCCACCGCGGAGACCAGCTCGAAGCCGGTGCTGCTGGAGGACTTGTAGGCCGGGTCCTTCCCGTTCAGGGCACGCCAGTTGGCCTCGATGTCGCGCCAGGTGATCGGGGTGCCGTCGGACCAGTGGGCCTTCGGGTTGAGCGTCCAGGTGACCACCTGCCGGCCGTCCCTGAGCTCGGCGTGCGCCTCCTGCAGGTAGGCAGGGTTGGGGGTCTGGGTGCCGGCCGCGTCCGAGCGGAAGAAGGTCGGCAGCAGCGGCTTGCTGACCATGACGGTCGAGGACTCGCTGCCGTCGGTGTGGATCGGCGACCACTGGCGGGAGAACTGGGCGATCGCCAGGTTCAGGGTGCCGCCCTGGCGCAGCTGGGCCCGGTCGTGCGGGTTGATGTCGACCGAGGTGAGCTTGGGCGACGCGAGGGCGGCCACCGGGGCCTCGGCGGCGTCCTGACCGGAGGTGCAGGAGCAGAGGGCCAGCGAGAGGGTGAGGGCGGTGAGACCGGCGAGCAGGGCCGTCCCGTGGTGCTGGAGGCGGCGGCGCATCGGCGTGCTCCCCGGGGTGGATGTGGCGGATGGTGTGGCGTCACATCTTGCTGACCGGGACGGGTGTTGTCGAGGGGCGGGCCCGGATGCGGGCCCGCCCCTCGTGCGGTGCGGGTACGGCGGACGCGGACGCGCCGGCCCCCGACCGCGTCAGACCACGAACTTGAAGGTGCGGTCCTTGTCGCCGGTCTTGTCGAGCACCGAGGTGATGCCGTCCGCGACGTCCTGCGGGGTGATCGCGGCGACCTGGCCGTTCTTCTTGACCTTCACCTTGTCGAACGCGGTGCCCAGCTGGGCGGCGAGCGCGTCGAGGTCCCACTTGGGCACGATCTTGCCGGAGGCGTCCGGAACGAGGGTGAGCGCCTTGGCGGCGGTCTTCGGGCCGAAGTCCCAGGACTTGGCGCCGGCCACGACGTGCACCTTGCCCGCGGCGATCTGCTTGCCGAGGGTGTCGGCGGCGCCCTGGAGGGCCTGGGTGGAGATCTTCGGCTGGGCGGCCGTGACGGCCAGGGCGATCGGCTGCTCGGGCTTGCCGTCGGCGCGGTCGCGGTAGGCCTGCGCGATCACGTCCAGGGCGCTCGCCGAGTCCACCGCCTGGCCGGCCCGGCCGGGGACGACGATCGGCTCGCCGTTGACGTCGCCGAACTTGACGTAGCCCTCCTGGAGGCCCTGGCCGGAGCCGGCCGCGAGGGTGTCGAGAGCGGCCTTGAGCTTGGCCTTGTCGACCTTGACCTCGGGGGCGACGGTCTTGGTGCCGCCCTTGAGCGACTTGAAGACGTCCAGCGGGTTGTAGCTGTGCTGGGCCAGGCCGTCCACGGTGGCGGTGGTGTCGAAGCTCAGGCCGGCGACCGCCGGGTCGAGGTCCACGGCCTGGTCGCCGATCTTCAGCTTGAGCGGCTGCTGGCCGGCCTTGCCGACCGACTCGTCCAGCTGGTGGATCGCCTGGTCGCGGCTGCTGCCGCCGATCTCGGCGCCGAGCACCACGGTGCCCTTGGGGACGTCGGACTGGTTGAGCATCAGGCCGGTGCCGTAGGCGGCGGCGCCGAGGAACAGCACCGCGACGATGCCGTAGACGCCCAGCTTGACCAGCTTCTTGCCGGCCCCGCCGCGCTTGGCCTTGGCCGGGGCGGCGGGCTCGGCCTTCGCCTTGGCGGGGGCCGGAGCGGGGGCCGGAGCGGGGGCCGGAGCGGGGGCCGGGGTGGCCTTGGAGCCCTTGCCGCCCTTGCCACCCTTGGCGTTCCTGGTCTCCTCGGAGCCCTCGGGCCGGGGGCCGGGGGCCGGGGCCGGCAGCGGGGTGACCGCGGTGGCCTCCGGGTCGCCGGGCTGCGCGGCGGTGCCGGGCGCGCCCGCGAAGAGGGCGCCGGGGCCCGCCGGAGCGGCGGGGGCCTCCTGGCCGTGGCCGGGGGCGGCCGGGCGCTGGGCGGCGAACGGGTCGGTGCCGGTCGGGGCCGAGGCGAACAGGCCCGGCTGCGGACGGCCGTCGGCGCCGTGCGGGGCGCCGTTCCGGGGCAGGCCGGGTATCGCGGCGGGCGGCGGGGTGTTGTCGCGGATCGGCGCGAAGCCGTCGACGGAGGTGTCCTCCGGGTTCGGCTCGGTGACCGGCCCGGACTGCGGGTGCGGCGCGGGCGCCTGGTGGCCGTTCGGCTGGAAGCCGTTCTGCGGGCCGGGCTGCGGCTGCCCGCCCGGCCGGTTCTTGCGCTGCTGACGGTTCTGCGGCTGGCCGTTCTGCTGGCCGGTCTGCTGCCCGCTCTGCTGTCCGCGGTTCCGCTGCCCGCCGTCGCGTCGGGGCAGGCCCTGCGCGCCGGCGTCGGGAACGGAGGTGCCGAACGGGTCGGTGACCGGCGCGAACGGGTCGGCGGCCTCGTACACGCCGGGCTCCTCCACCGGGGCCTCGGCGTGGAACGGCGCGACGGGCGCGGCTGCCGGGTTCGGCTGCTTGCCCTGGGCGGGCACCGGTCGGCCGTTCGGGGCGCCGTTGCGCGCGCCGTCGGCACGGGCGGGCCGGCCCGCGGCCGGACGGGCACCCTGCGGGCGCGGCTCGGCGCCGCCGGGGGCGACCGGGGCCTCCGTCGTGCCCACGGCACCGGCCGGAACGGTCGCCGGAGCCGTGGCCGGCGCGGACTCGGCGGTCGCGGCCTTCTTCTGGCGCGGGCGGAACCAGGCGCCGGTGGACTCCGACTCCGAGGTCGCCGGCGGGATCGGCGGGATCTGCCACTCCGGCGGCAGGTTCGGCGGGGCGGCCTGGCGGCCGCCGTCGTCCATCACACCGAGGACGGGCGAGGTCGGCGCGGAGCGGTGCCGCGGGCCGCCCGGTTCGGCGGCGGCGGCCGGGGCGTCATCGCCCGGGCCGTCCTCGTTCTTGACGGTGCTGCGGACGACGACCGGCGGGATCGGACGCGAGCCGGGGATGTTGATCCGGACCCGGGTGGTCAGGGTGGTCTCGGTCTTCGGACCGTCGTCCTCGCCGCCCGACGCGGCGCCCGGTCCGGCGTCGGCCCGGTCGCCGCCGGGGAGCCCCGGCGTGCCGTAGGGCGGTGTGCCCGACGGGTAGGCGTCCGGGCCCGTGCGCCGGGGCGTCGGGTGGGCGTTGTCAGATTCGCGGCTGCTCAATGCTGCTCTGCTCCGGGTTCGCGGGCGGGCCGTGCGGCGCGACCGCGGTTCGTGGTCGCCGGGCCTTGGCTGGGGCGGGCGGCGGTCGGGTACGGCGTTCTGCGGGACCACCATACTGGGAAGAACTGAGCGGCGAACGGCTTCGGACAGATCCTGATACGTCCGGTTCCTCCGGTATGAGAGTAAGGCCGTACGCTCCTGACTGCTCGTCGTACGCGGTACGGTACGCCGTGCACGACCCGGGTCAGCGCGGGGGGCCGGGCACCCCGGGGAACCAGCTGGTGCGGGTGGGCAGGGTGGCGCAGATCACGCCCAGCACCGACCCGGCGAACAGCCAGGCCAGCGAGGTGGCGTTGGACCACAGCACGTTGTCGCCCTCGGGCCGGGGCACGATCAGCAGCAGCATCGCCAGGAACCAGCCGGCCGCGGGCGCGCCCGCGCCGAGCCGGGTGCCGGTGACCCGCAGGCCGCCGTAGAAGGTGGCGCCGGTCGCGGCGAGCGCCAGCAGGACTCCCACCGGCGGCCACAGGGCCTGCACAAAGGATCCGCAGACCGACACCGCGGCACCCAGCAGGAAGAACAGGACGTAGGCCCCGATCCGGGCGGCGCGCGGGGGCTGGGGCTCCGCCAGCCGCTCCTCGCGGGTGCCGAGGACGGCGGCGGCGAGCGTGCGGCGCGGTCGCGTGGCGTCGGACTTGCTCATCGGGTGCCCTCCTCGGCGTGGGCGGCGTCGAGCGGAAGGCCGGCGAACAGGTCGTCCTCCGGCCCGCCCGGCCCGGCCTGGCCGTGCACCAACTGGTAGTACTCGGTGGTGAACAGCGGCTGGGCCAGGTCGTTGGAGAGCGCGAAGAAGGCGCCGTCCACGGTGATCTGGGTGGCGTGGGCGGTCAGCGCGGCGGCCTTGCGCCCCGCGTACGCCGCGCCGTCCAGGACGGTGGTGACCACCTCGTCGTCGACCACGCCGGGGACGTCGGAGGGCCGCGCCACGCCCGGGAAGGACGCCTTGGCGGCGGCCTCGGCGAGCCCGGCCTCGATCACCGAGCGGGGCATCCGGTTCCAGTACACCTTGGCGATCCGCCAGGCCGGGCCCAGCTCCGGCCGGTGCGCCGGGTCGGCGGCCAGCTCGTGGGCGCGCATCGCGACCCGGTGCGCCTGGATGTGGTCCGGGTGCCCGTAGCCGCCGTCCGGGTCGTACGTGACCAGCACCTGCGGGCGCGCCTCGCGGATCACCGCGACCAGGTGGCCGGCCGCCTCCTCGACGTCCGCCCGCCAGAAGCAGCCGGGCACGTCGTTCTCGGGAACGCCCATCATCCCGGAGTCGCGGTAGCGCCCAGGGCCGCCGAGGAAGCGGAAGTCGGTCACGCCGAGGGCGCGCATCGCCTCGGTGAGCTCGCCGATCCGGTGCGCGCCGAGGGTGTCGTCCCGATCGGCCGTCAGGTGGGCCAACCGCGCGGGGATCACCTCGCCGCCCTCGCCGAGGGTGCAGGTCACCAGCGTGACCCGGGCGCCCTCGGCGGCGTACCGGGCCATGGTGGCGCCGTTGCCGATCGACTCGTCGTCGGGGTGCGCGTGCACCAGGAGGAGGCGGCGGCCGGTAGTCGCGGTCATGGGAGGAAGCCTAGGGCCTGTCGTCACGCTCCCGTCGTCCGCCCGGAGGGCGGGCGGGGCAGGCGCGCGTGCGACGACAGGCCCTCGCGGCCCGCGGCGGCGGGGTCAGAGCCTCAGGCCGTTGATCATTCCGGCGAGGTTGCTGGTGACCTGGCTGATCGACGGGGCGATCGAGCTGGAGGCCAGGTAGAAGCCCAGCAGCGCGCAGACGATCGCGTGCGCCAGCTTCAGGCCGGACCGGCGGATCAGGATCACCACGATGACCAGCATCAGCACAGCGGCGGAGATGTTCATGGCCATGTCGGCTCACACCCCTTCTCGGGCACGCCGCCCGGGGGAGAGCGACGAGGGACGGTGCGGGACTGGGGGCTGCGGGTGACCGCGGTCCGGGACGGGGCCGGGCGTTCACTCGCGCGACAAGTCATACCCGATGGGTGAGGGTGTCATTACCCTCGGTGAGTCCGCGCGCGCCGGGGCATCGTGGCATCCGAGGGGCGCGTGGGCCGGTCGGAGGCGGTTTGGACCTCTTTGGGGCGTACTTGTCGACGATGCTCCGAACGAGTGATCAACGCACGCCCGGGGGTGGTGGTCCGTCGTCATAAGGTCTGGTGCCATGACCTCCCACACCTCTGCCGACACCTTCCCGAGGCAGTACGCGCGGACCCTGCGCTACACCGTCGGCGCGCCCCGCTCCTTCTCCGTCGCGCCGGACGGCTCGCGGGTCGTCTTCCTCCGCTCGCGATCCGGCCGCGACCGGGCCAACCTGCTCTGGACCCTCGACACCGCCACCGGCGAGGAGCGGGTCGCCGCCGACCCGGCCGCGCTGCTCGGCGGCGGCGAGGAGGACCTCTCGCCGGCCGAGAGGGCCCGCCGCGAGCGCAGCCGCGAGGGCTCGGCCGGCATCGTCGGCTACGCCCTGGACGCGGCCGGGCAGCTGGCCGCCTTCGCCCTCTCCGGCCGCCTGTTCACCGCCGACCTGGCCACCGGCGCCACCGCCGAACTGCCCGCCGAGGGGCCGCTGCTGGACCCGCGCCTCTCCCCGGACGGCGCCTACGTCGCGTACGCCAACACCGCCGGCGAGCTGCGGCTGACCCGCACCGACGGCGGCGGCGACCGGGTGCTCGCCGAGCCGGACGGCCCGAACGTCACCTGGGGCCAGGCCGAGTTCATCGCGCAGGAGGAGATGGACCGCGACCGCGGCTTCTGGTGGTCCCCGGCGGGCGACCGGCTGCTGGTCGAGCGCGCCGACGACAGCCCGGTGCGCCGCTGGTGGATCGCCGACCCGGCGAACCCGGACCGTGAACCCGCCGAGGTCGCCTACCCGGCGGCCGGCGGCGCCAACGCCGAGGTCGGGCTCTGGCTGCTCGACCTGCACGGCGGGCGCACCGAGGTGGTCTGGGACCGCGAGGCCTACCCGTACCTGGGCCGGGTGCACTGGTCGAAGGGCGGCGTTCCGCTGCTCCTGGTCCAGACCCGCGACCAGCGCGGCCAGCGGATCCTCGGCCTGGACGCCGCCACCGGCGCCACCGAGGTGCTGCACGAGGAGAAGGACGGCGCCTGGCTGGAGCTGTTCCCGGGCGCGCCGGCCTGGACCCCGGACGGCAAGCTGGTCCGGATCTCCGACGAGGGAGGCGTGCGGGCGCTGGTGATCGGCGACCGCACCGTGACCGGGGCCGACCTGCACGTCCGCTCGGTCGTCGCGGTCACCGAGCGGGAGGTGTTCTTCGGCGCCGCCGGCGGCGCCGAGGAGACCGACCCCGAGCCGGGCTGGATCGGCGTCGGCCGGATCAGCCACGACGGCACGCGACTGGGCTGGGAGTCCGCCAACGGGCGGCCGTTCACCTCCGTCACCAGCGCGGTGCACGGCGGCGGGATCACCGTCCGGGCCACCGCCGAGCCGGACCTGCCCGGCACCCTGGTCCAGGTCGCCCGGGACCTGCCCGAGGGCCTGGCGGTCGACGACGTCGCCACCATCGCCTCGTACGCCGAGGCCCCGGTCATCACCGCCCGCCCGGTCTTCCGCTTCGCCGGCGAGCGCCGCATCCCGGCCGCCGTCTTCCTGCCCACCGGCTACGACCGGGAGCGGGACGGCCTGCTGCCCGTCCTGATGGACCCGTACGGCGGCCCGCACGGCCAGCGCGTCGTCCAGGCGCACAACCCGCACCTCAACTCGCAGTGGTTCGCCGACCAGGGCTTCGCGGTGGTCGTCGCCGACGGGCGCGGCACGCCCGGGCGCGGGCCGGCCTGGGAGAAGTCGATCGCCTTCGACTTCGCCGGGGCCACCCTGGACGACCAGGTGGAGGCGCTGCGGGCGCTCGCCGGGGAGTTCCCGCTGGACCTCGACCGGGTCGCCGTCCGCGGCTGGTCGTACGGCGGCTACCTCTCCGCGCTCGCCGTGCTGCGCCGCCCGGACGTCTTCCACGCGGCGGTGGCCGGGGCGCCGGTGACCGACTGGGAGCTGTACGACACCCACTACACCGAGCGCTACCTGGGCGACCCGGCCGAGCGGCCCGAGGTGTACGCCGCCAACTCGCTGAGCGGGTACGCGGCCGGCCTGGAGCGCCCGCTGATGATCATCCACGGGCTGGCGGACGACAACGTGGTGGCCGCGCACACCCTGCGGCTGTCCTCGGCGCTGCTCGCCGCCGGGCGCCCGCACACCGTGCTGCCGCTGTCCGGAGTCACCCACATGACCCCGCAGGAGGAGGTCGCGGAGAACCTGCTGCTGCTCCAGGTCGACTTCGTGAAGCGCTCGCTGGGGGTGTGACACCCGTCCGACCAGCGCTTTCGGCGGCCGGTGCCCCTGGCGGGGGTACCGGCCGCCGGCATGACATCCGTCATGCCGAAGGCACGACGGCGGACACTGCCGCCGCCACCCGCCCGCGCGGGACTCTGAGGTGGTGCGAACAGCACCGACCGTGACGCCACGAGCGTGACACCATCAGGGAAGAGGAGCCGGGCGATGGGTACCGAGGTGGCCGCCGTCCGCGGCGTGGGCAAGAGCTACGGGCGGGTGCGCGCCGTGGACGGACTGGACCTCGTGCTGAGGCCGGGAGAGACCGTCGCCCTGCTCGGGCCGAACGGCGCCGGGAAGTCCACCAGCCTGGACCTGCTGCTCGGCCTGCGCGAGCCCGACCGGGGCAGCGTGACCCTGTTCGGCGGCACCCCGCGGGCGGCGATCGAGGCCGGCCGGGTCGGCGCGATGCTGCAGAGCGGCGGGCTGATGACCGACGTCAAGGTGCGCGAGCTGGTGCGGCTCGCCTGCGACGTGCACCCGCGCGGTCGGTCGGTCGCGGAGGTGCTGACCGACGCCGGGATCACCGAGCTGGCGGAGCGGCGGGTCGACAAGCTGTCCGGCGGCCAGGAGCAGCGGGTCCGCTTCGCCCTGGCCATCGCCGGCGACAACGACCTGATCGTGCTGGACGAGCCGACCACCGGCATGGACGTCAGCGTGCGGCAGTCGTTCTGGGCGAGCATGCGCGCGCAGGCCGACGCCGGGCGCACGGTGCTGTTCGCCACCCACTACCTGGAGGAGGCCGACTCGATCGCCGACCGCGTCCTGGTGCTGCACCGGGGCCGGCTGATCGCCGACGGCAGCTCGGCGGAGATCAAGGCGCGGGCCGGCGCCCGCCGGGTCGCCTTCGAACTCCACGACGCGGACGGCGGGTTCGAGGAGTCCGTGCTGCGCACCCTGTCGGGCGTGCGGTCGCTGGACGTCACCGCGAGGGTCCCGGGGGTGCGGACGGTACGGATCCGGACCGCGGACGCCGACGCCACCGTGGCCGGGATCTACCGGGCGGGGCTGTACCCGCGCGGGCTGGAGGTCGCCGGCGTGGGCCTGGAGCAGGCCTTCCTGACCATCACCGGCGAGCTGGACCGCGAGGACGGCGCCGGGGGCGCCGGCCGGGAGAGCACCGAGAAGGAGACCGTGCGATGACCACCCTGATCCGGCTGGAGATCCTGCGGACCCTCCGCAACCGGCGCTACCTGCTCTTCACCGTCGCCTACCCGGCGCTGATGTACTTCTTCTTCATCAACGCCTACGGCTCCACCCAGCTCGCCGGGGGCCTGTCGGTGAAGACCTACTTCATGGTCTCGATGGCCACCTTCGGCGCGGTCGGCGCGGTGCTGACCGGCAGCGCACAGCGGATCTCGCTGGAGCGCAAGAGCGGCTGGGTGCGCCAGCTGAGGCTGACCGCGCTGCCCGGCCGGGCGTACACCGTCGGCAAGATCGCGGCGACCGCCGTCACCACGCTGCCGGCGATCCTGGTGGTCTTCGCGGTCGGCGCGAGCCAGGGCGTCTCGCTGAGCGTGCCGCAGTGGCTCGGGCTGGCGGCCGCGCTCTGGCTGGGCAGCTTCGTCTTCGCCGCGCTCGGGGTGGCGCTCGGGTACGCGGCGGCGCCGGACGCGGTGCAGCCGATCGTGATGATCACCTACATGGCGATGGCCCTGCTCGGCGGCACCTGGTTCCCGGTGAGCGGCTCGCTGGAGAGGTTCGCCCGCTTCAACCCGGTGTACCTGTACAACCGGCTGGCCGACTTCACCCGGCCCGGGCACTCCCTGGACACCGGCGCGGTCGCCGGGCTGGCCGCCTTCCTCGTGGTGTTCGGCGCCGCCGCGGCGGCCCTGTACCGCCGCGACAGCCGCCAGGCATGATGATCGACATGAGTGACGCGCGCCAGGCCCACCGCCCCGACGAACCGCCGGAGGTGGGCGTGGCGCGCGCGTCCTTCATGAACGTGCCCGGTTCCCCGGTGGAGAGCAGGCGCCAGCTGCTGGTCAAGGTCGCCTGGATGATGCTGTGGATGCTCTACCTGGCCTACCCGGCGGGCGACCTGCTGAACGGCGGCCACACCACGGCCGGGACGGTGCTCGGGTGGTGCTGCCTGGCCGGGTTCGTGGTCGCCTACGTGCTGCTGGTGGTCTTCCGCTCGCAGGCCGGGATGCGGCCGCGGGCCTGCCTGGTGATCGTCACGACGATGGTCGGGCTCGCCGTCGCCGCCCCGGTCGGCCTCGGAGCCGCGTTCCTGACGCTGTTCATCTACGCCTCGGTGTGCGTCGCGATCATCGTGCCGACCCACTACGCGTTGCGCGCCCTGGTCGCCATGGCCGTGCTCACCGCCGCCGTCGGGACGGGCATCGGGGCCGGCGTCGACAACGTCTCCACCTTCGCGCTCAGCGCCTTCCTCTCCGGCATCGCGATGACCGGTCTGCAGCGGCTGGTCGCCACCATGAAGGAGCTGCGCGAGGCCCGGGCCGCGGTCGCCCACCTGGCGGCCTCCGAGGAGCGGCTGCGGCTGGCCCGCGACCTGCACGACCTGCTCGGGCACTCGCTGTCGCTGATCACCCTGAAGAGCGAGCTGGCCGGGCGGTTCATGGACGCCGGCAAGGACGAGGCGGCGCGGGCGCAGGTCGCCGACATCGAGCAGGTCGCCCGGCAGTCGCTGATCGACGTCCGGGAGGCGGTGACCGGCTTCCGGCGCCCGACCCTGCCGGTCGAACTGGCCGCCGCCCGTACCGCGCTGGCCGCCGCGCAGGTCCGGCTGGAGGCCGCGCCGGAGCTGGTGGACGCCTGGCCGGCGCTGGCCGACGAGGAGACCGGGGCGCTGGCCTGGGCGCTGCGCGAGGCCGTCACCAACGTGGTCCGGCACGGCGAGGGCGCCACCGTCTGCACGGTGACGGCGGACGAGAGCTGGGAGGCGAGCGGCGAGCGCTACGCCGTCCTGGAGATCACCGACAACGGGCGCGGGCCGGGCAAGTCCCAGCCGGGCAACGGCCTGTCCGGGCTGGAGGAGCGGCTGGCCCTGGTCGGCGGGCGGCTGGAGACCGGGCCGGGGGAGCGGGGGAGGGGCTTTCGGCTGAGGGCCTCGGTGCCGCTGCGGACGGTGTCCGCGGCCACGCCCTAGACGCGTCCCGACCGCGCCCCGGACCAGGAGTCCCGTCCGGCCGACGGCAGTTCCAGCACGAAGCGGGCGCCGTGCGGGGCGTGGGCGACCCGCAGGGTGCCGCCGTGCCGGGTCGCGATGTCCGCCGAGATGGCCAGGCCCAGACCGCTGCCGCCGGCGTCCCGGCTGCGGGCCTCGTCGAGCCGGGTGAACGGCTCGAAGATCCGCTCGCGGTCCTCCGGCGGCACGCCCGGGCCGTCGTCCCGGACCTCCAGGACACAGCCGTGCACGGTGTGCCGCACGGACAGCACCACCTCGGCGGCCGCGTGCCGCTGGGCGTTGTCCAGCAGGTTGCGCACCAGCCGGTGCAGCCGGATGCGGCTGCCGCGCACCAGCACCGCTTCGGGCGCGTCCACCAGCAGGGCGAGCCGGGCGCCGACGACCGGGCGGTACTGGTCGGCGAGTTCGCGCAGCACGGCGGACAGGTCGACGTCGGTGAGCCGGCCGGCCGACGCCGGGTGCGAGTCCCGGGCCAGGAACAGCAGGTCCTCGGTGAGCTGCTGGAGCCGCTCGACCGAGGTGAGCGCCTCCCGGGTGGTGGCCGGCCAGTCGGTGCGCTCGGGGTGCGCCAGCGACACCTCCAGATTGGTGCGCAGCGCGGCGATCGGGCTGCGCAGCTCGTGCGAGGCGTCCGCGACGAAGCGCTGCTGCTGCACGGCGGAGCGCTCCAGCCGGTCCAGGGTGGCGTTGGTGGTCCGGGCCATCCGGGTGAGCTCGTCGCCGGCGCGCGGCACCGGGACGCGGCGGTCCAGCCGGTGCTCGCCGATCTCGGCCAGCCCGGCGCGGATCGCCTCCACCGGGCGCAGCGCCCGGCTGGTCGCCGCCCAGGCCACCAGCGCGACCAGCAGCGCGGCGGCCGGCACGCCCAGCTGCAGCACCGGGTCGATGGTGTGCAGCGAGGCCTCGGCGGCGAACGGGGTGACCAGCACGTACACCGTGAACGGGCCGGCCATCGGCTTCGTCTGGTCGCCGTCCTTGCGCAGCAGGGGGCTCCAGCTGCCCATCGCGGTGAAGGTGCGTCCCGAGTAGCGGTTGGCCGCGGCCGTGCCCGCGGGGCCGATGGTGACCCGCTGGACGGACTGCCAGTCGTCCCGGGCCAGGTGCGGCACTGAGGCGGGCGGGGGCCCGGCCAGGTGCTGGGTGGTCAGCGTGCCGCCCATGAACAGCACCTGGCCGTCGCCGCCCAGCACCACGTACGGCAGCCTCCAGTTGTCCACCAGCTGCTGGCCGAGCTTGTAGCCGTTGCTGAGATCGTGGGACTGCGACTTGGCCTCCGCCTGGGCGGCCTCCAACTGGGCGTCGTACAGGTGGCCGCGCAGCCACCAGGCGCCGCCGCCGAGCAGCAGCAGCGCGGTCAGTCCGGCCGCCAGCGAGGTGCGCAGACGGGTGGAGAGACGGCTCAGCACGGTGCGGTCTCCAGCCGGTAGCCGGCGCCGCGCACCGTGGTGATCGAGCGGACGCCGAACGGGGTGTCCACCTTGCGGCGCAGCATGCTGACGTACACCTCGACGATGGACTCCTCGCCGTCGAAGGCGATGTCCCACACCTCGTCGACGATCCGGCGCTTGGAGAGCACCTCGCCGGGGTGCTCGGCCAGGCAGCGCAGGACGGCGAACTCCCGCTCGGTGAGGGTGATCTCGGCGCCGCCCCGGCCGCAGCGGCGGCCCGCAGGGTCCAGCCAGAGGTCGCCGACCCGCAGCAGCGGGCCCGGGGTCTGGCTGCGGCGGAGCAGGGCGCGCAGCCGGGCCAGGAAGACCAGGTAGGAGAACGGCTTGGTGAGGTAGTCGTCGGCGCCGGTGTCCAGGCCCTCGGCCTCGTCGTACTCGCCGTCCTTCGCGGTCAGCATCAGGATCGGGGTGGTGACGCCGTCGACGCGCAGCGCCTCGCACACCTTGTAGCCGTTCAGGCCGGGCAGCATGATGTCGAGCACGATCGCCCGGTAGGCGTGCCGCTGGGCCAGCCGCAGGCCGGTGAGACCGTCCGGGGCGAGGTCGACGGTGTAGCCCTCCGCCTCCAGACCGCGCCGTACGGCTGCCGCGACCTGGGCGTCGTCCTCCACCACCAGAATCTCCATGCGGATCAGGATGCCATCGGCGCCGGATCCGTTCCTTAAGCCGCCTTCAGCTTTCTCAGCCTCGCTTCAGGGGGACCGGAGCATGCTCTCGCCGTTTTCGCCGATCCGTCCGGGTCGGCGCTGCTCGGAGCGGGAGGGACCGGCGGATGAGTGTTCCGGAAGGCCCCGCGGTGCCCGTCCGGCACCGCAGGCCGCGCCGTGCGCTCCCGCCCGGCCTGGTGATGGCGGCCGGGACGGTGGTCTCCCGGGCCACCGGCTTCGTCCGCTCGGCGCTGCTGGTGGCGGTCCTCGGCTCGGGGCTGCTCGCGGACGGGTACAACGTGGCCAACACGGTGCCCAACATCCTGTTCGTGCTGCTGATCGGCGGTGCGCTGAACACCGCGCTGGTGCCCCATCTGGTGCGCGCCGCCAAGGAGTCGGCGGACGGCGGGGCGGCGCACGTCGACCGGCTGGTGACGGTGCTGGTGGTCGCCCTGCTGGTGCTGACGGCGGTCGTGGTGCCCGGCGCGCCGTACGTGGTGCGGGCCTACACCTCGTACGACGGTGCCCAGTTGGACCGGACGGTGCTGCTGGCGTACCTGTGCCTGCCGCAGGTGTTCTTCTACGGGCTGTTCACGGTGCTCGGCCAACTCCTCAACGCCCGGCAGCGGTTCGCGCCGATGGCGTGGGCGCCGGTGCTCAACAACCTGGTGGTGATCGGGGTGTTCGGCGCCTTCGTCGGCCACCGCTCCTTCGACGAGCGGGACCTGACCGTGCTCGGGGCCGGGACGACGGCCGGCGTGGTGGCCCAGGGCCTGGTGCTGCTGCCCTGCCTGCGGGCGGCCGGGGTACGGCTGCGGCCGCGCTGGGACTGGCGGCGGGCGGGGCTCGGCGAGCCGCTGCGCGCCGCCGGGTGGACGCTGCTGCTGGTGCTCGCCGACCAGGCGGGCTACTGGGTGGTCACCAGGCTGTCGACCTCGGTCGGCGCGCAGGCCGCCGCGGCCGGGCTGCCGGGCGTCGGGTACACCGCCTACAGCAGCGCGTACCTGCTGTGGATCGTGCCGCACGGGGTCGTCACGGTGTCGTTGGTGACGGCGGCGGTGCCCGCGCTCAGCGCGTCCGCAGACTCCCCGCGGGCCGTGCGGGCGCTGCTCGCCCGGACCGTGCGCACCATCGCGGTGGTCACCGTCCCCGCGGCCTGCGGGTTCGCGGTCCTCGCGCCGCAGCTGTGCGCGCTCGCCTTCGGGCACGGGAGCACCGACCCCGCCGACGTCCGGGCCATCGCCGGGATGCTGACCGCCTTCGCGCCCGGCCTGGTCCTCTACTCGGCCTCGTACGCGCTGACCCGCGCCTTCTACGCGCTGGGCGACAGCCGCACGCCCTTCCTGCTCAACCTGCTGCCGGTCGCCGCCACGGCCCTGGGGGCGGTGCTCTGCCACCGGCTGCTGCCGCTGCGCTGGGCCGTCACCGGGATGGCCGGCTGCTACGGGGGCTCGTTCCTGCTGACCGTCCTGGGCGCCTCCCTGCTGCTGCGACGACGCCTCGGCCCGGTGCGGGTCCTGGGCGACCACGCCAGGCTGCTGCTCGCCGCCCTCCCGGCCGCCACCGCGGCCTGGTGGACCGCGCGGTACGGCCTGGCGCCGGCCGCCGCCACCCTCGCCGTCGGCTACCTCCTGCTCGCCCACCTCCTGCGGGTCGACGAACTGTCGGCCCTCACCACACGATTGCGCAGACGCCCATGACTCTCCTGCCCACCGATGTCGCCCGCGTCCTCGACGTCCTCCTCCCGGAGGGCCACCCCCTGCGCGCCCAGGTCCCGCACCTGCGCGTGGAGTCCCGCTGCCGGTGCGGCTGCAGCACGGCCCTCTTCGCCGGCGTCGCGGACGGCGCCCGCTCCGACGTGGTGGCCGAGGCGGCGATCGGCTCCGACGGCGAGATCCTGCTCTTCGCCGAGGACGGCCGGCTCTCCTGGCTGGAGGTCTGCTCCTGGAGCGATCCCAAGCTCACCCTCGCCGACGCGGCCCGCTTCCTGCGCGGGGAACCCGGGCAGCCGGGGTGAGCGTCCTTCCGGACATGCCCACCGTTCTCGTGCTCGGCTTCGACCCGCACACCGTCCCCGGCGCGGGCCGGGCCCTTCGGCCGGTCGCCCTGCCCGCCGGACTGCCGGGTCCGCCCGTCGGCGTGCCTCAGCCGAGGTCGGCCAGGTCGCGACGGTAGGCGAGGGCGGGGCGGTCGCCGAGGAGGAACTCGTGCCGGAACGCGAAGCCGTTCCGGGCGAGGACGGCCTGCGAGGCGGGGTTGTCGCGGGTGGTGACGGCGGTGAGGAAGCGCAGTCCGTACCCGGTGGCGGCGAGCCGGCACGCCTCGGCGACGGCGGCGGTGGCGACGCCGCGGCCGGCGGCGGACTCGGCCACCCGGTAGCCGATCTCGGCGCCGCCGTCGGCGAGGTCGACGAGGTTGACGCGGCCGACCAGCTCGCCGGCCGCGTCGCGGACGACGTGGAACCGGCAGGTGCCCGCGGCCTGTTCGGCGAGGAGGGCGGCGTGGCGGTCCGCGAACCCGGTGAAGTAGTCGTCACCGCGGTCCGGGACGCTGCGGGCGAAGTGGGCGCGGTTGGCGCGTTCGAAGTCGAGCAGGTCCTCGGCGTGGTCGGGGCGCAGCGGTTCCAGAGTGATCATTCCGACAGTCTGGCCCGGAGGGCCCCGGTGAACCACTCGAATACGTCCCGCAGGTTCTCCGGCACCGGCCAGCCGTTGACGGTCGCCATCAGCTGCCAGTAGCGCTCGGCCCTGGGGTCGTCGGCCGTGGCGAGGCGGTCGAGCAGCCACCGCCGCAGCGCGGCGTCGTCCGGGCGGTCGAAGGCCTCGGCGTAGGCGGCGGCGAGGGCGGCGACGACGGGGTCGGCTTCGGGGGAGGCTGGGGCGACGCCGGCCGCCAGTGCGGTCCGGACCAGGGAGGTCACCGTCCCGGTGAGCTCGGCGTGCAGGCCGGTGCGGTCCCCGTCGGCGCGCTCGGCGGCCTGGTGCTCGGCCATCCGGCGCACCGCCGCGCGGAAGTCCGGGTCCTGGACGAGTTCGCCCAGTTCCACCCAGGCCTCGACCTGCTCCGCCCTTGGCTCGTCGGGCAGTTCGGGCATGGCCGAGCGCATCATGGCGACGAACTCCGGGTTGGCGTCCAGACCGCCGAAGACCTCGTCGACGAAGTCGTGGATCAGGCGCCGGCGTTCGGCGTCGGAGAGTGCGGCGAGCTTGTGCATGAGTCTCATCTCCTCGGGTGTGGAACCGCGTTGGGCGACGGCGAGCAGCACCGCCCGGCGCAGCCGGAGGGTGCGGATCTGCACCTCCAGCGCCTCGGCGTGCGCGGCGGCGACCTCCCGCAGCGGGGCCTGCCGCTCCAGCACCCGGCGGATCGCGGGCAGGTCGAGCCCGAGTTCGCGCAGGGTGCGGACGAGGTCCAGCCGGGCGAGCGCGTGGACGTCGTACCGCCGGTAGCCGGCCGCGGTGCGGTCGGTGGGCGGCACCAGACCGGTGTCGGCGTAGAACCGGATGGCCTTGACGGTGAGTCCGGTGCGCCGGGCGAGCTCGCCGATCGAGTAGAGCGTGTCGCTGCCGTCCATGGACCCCACTCTGGACCCTCCCCTTACCGGAGACACAAGCCCGTCGCCGTCGCCGGGCACGCCCTAAGGTCGTGGCCATGAACGACACTGACAACGGGGCCTCGATCCGCGTGCTGCTCGCCGAGGACCAGGGGATGGTCCGGGAGGCGCTGGCCGCGCTGCTCGGGCTGGAGGGGGACATCGACGTCGTCGCGCAGGTCGGTCGCGGGGACGAGGTGGTGGCGGCGGTGCTCGCGAACGACGTGCAGGTCGCCGTGCTGGACATCGAGATGCCGGGGATGACGGGCATCGAGGCGGCCGCCGAGCTGCGCGGCCGGGCGCCCGGGACGAAGGTGGTCATCGCGACGACCTTCGGCCGGCCCGGCTACCTGCGCCGGGCGATGGAGTCGGGCGCGGACGCCTTCCTGGTGAAGGACGCGCCGGCCGCCGAGCTGGCGGAGGCGATCCGCCGGGTGCTGCGCGGCGAGCGGGTGATCGACCCGGTGCTGGCCGCCGCCGCGCTGGCGGAGGGCGCCGACCCGCTGACCCCGCGCGAGCGGGACGTGCTGGGCGCGGCCGCCGACGGCGCGGTGAACGCGGACATCGCCCGGCGGCTGCACCTGTCCGAGGGGACGGTGCGCAACTACCTGTCGATGGCGATCCAGAAGACCGGGGCCCGCAACCGTACCGAGGCGGTGCGGATCGCCCGCGAGAAGGGCTGGCTGTAGGCGGGCGGGTCAGTTGAGCCGGTGCCGGGCCGCCCGGGCCTCCTGGCGGACCTTGGCGGCGGTGTCCGGGTCGAAGGTGTCCAGGATCTGCGCGTAGGCGTCCATCTCCGCCGATCCGCCGAGGAAGTCCCCGGTGCGGACGAGGAGTTCGGCCCGTTCCAGGCGCAGCTGGGCCGGGTGCCGGGGCAGCAGCAGGGAGAGTTCGGTGGCCCACAGCTGGGTGCGGGCGTGCTCGGGGCGGTCGGCGGCCCAGACCCGGATGTTGCCGAGCACCCGCAGCACGATCTCCAGCGGCTGGGCCGGGGTGAGCAGGGCGGGGGTGAACTCCTGCCCGGCGGCGGCGACCAGCCGTTCGACGTCCTCCGGGTCGAGCAGCCGCCCGCCGTGGAACGGGTCGGCCAGGACGTAGTCCTCGCCGCCCGCCGGGCCGCCCACCGCGACGATGAAGTGGCCGGGCAGGGCGATGCCGTGGACGGTCAGCCCGGCGCGCCGCCCGACCGCCGTCCACACCAGGGAGAGAGTGATCGGCAGTCCGCGCCGCCGCCGCAGCACCTCGGGCAGCAGCGAGGACTCCAGGCGCCGGTAGTCCGACTGCCGTCCGTGGAAGCGCTCCCGTCCGCCGAGCACCGCGGCGAGCAGGGCGGCCGTCTCCTCCGGCCCGGTGGGCGCCCGCTCGGCGACGGCCTGCCGGACGGCTGCCGCGTGCCGCTCCAGCGCGGCCTCGCAGGCGGCGAGCAGTGCGTCCACGCCGGGCGGCTCGCCGGGGTCGCCGGGGTCGGGCACCATGCCGTGCTCGGCGGCGGCGAGCAGGCACAGCAGCACCGGGTCGGGCTGCTCGGCGCGGGCGGCGGTCCGGAAGCGGTCTCTGCTCTGCTCGGTCACGGTGACGGCGACGGCTTTCGTACGGCGGACGGACAAGGCGGCGGACGGACGGTCGGGTGATCGGTCGGACGGAACGGCCTGGCGGCTACCCCTGGGGAAGAAGGGCGTAGTGGTAAGTGTGACTGGTCGTGAAGCCGAGTCCGTCATAGAGCGCGATCGCCCCCGCGTTCTCCGCCTCGACCTGGAGGTACCCGCCGCTCGCCCCCTCCTCGGCCGCGCGCGAGGCGAGCACCGCCATGACCGCCGTCGCCAGCCCGGCCCGCCGGGCGTACGGCTGGACCTCGATCGCGCCGAAGCAGGCCCAGTCCCCTTCGACGACGCAGCGTCCGATCGCCAGTGGGGGTTGCCCGGGGGCGCCCGGCACGGTGGCGAACCAGACGGAGGGCCCGCCGTGCAGCACCTGCCGGGCGGCCTCCTCGACGGCCGGGTCGCCGCTCACCCGCCGGTACACCGACAGCCACCGGTCGTCCGCGGTCCGCGCCAGCCGGACCCGCTCGTGCCCGGTGCCGACCCGGGCGAGCACGGCCAGCGGGGCGGTGCGGACCAGGGTGGGCGCGTAGCCGGCGCCGAGCCGGTCGAGTTCGGCGACCAGCGCGGGCGGCGAGCCGGGGGAGATCACCTCGACGTACGCGGGCAGCCCGCGCGCCGCGTACCAGGCGCGGACGGCCGCCAGCGCCTGAGGCAGCGGCAGCCCTGGGTCCCCGAGCGCCTGGACGGAGTTGGCCCGCCGGGTGAACCCGGCGGCGGCGCGCAGCGTCCACTCGCCGAGCGGCTCCTGCTCGACGGCCGGCCAGCCGCGGCCCGCGATCCGCTGCAGTTCGACCGGTGCGGTGACCGGCAACGGGGCCCGCCGAACCGGAAACGGCGGCACGACCTTGCCTGCGACCAGCAGCTTCTCCGGCAAGTGCACCGGATCGCCGGAACGCGGGGCGATCGTCAGCCCATGATCGTCCCACGATGTGAGCACGCCGATCGAATCCCGGAACACCGGCCGGTCGTCCACGAACTCCGCGAGGCGTCGGACCGACACGCGTCGTCCCACGTCAGAGCGATCTATCCGGACCTCCGGACGGTCGCCGACCGGGTTGACCGTCGCCATCTGGCCACCTCCTGTGCATTTGCGGTCTCCGACCCGCGATACTAGGGGCGGGCATCGACGACGCCGCGCTCACCGCGCACGGCAGCAGAACAGAACGGGCCACCAGGCCCTTCCGAGGAGGAACGACAGCGTGACCTACGTCATCGCGCAGCCTTGTGTCGACGTGAAGGACAAGGCGTGCATCGAAGAGTGCCCGGTTGACTGCATCTACGAGGGCGAGCGATCGCTCTACATCCACCCGGATGAGTGTGTCGACTGTGGCGCGTGCGAGCCGGTCTGCCCGGTCGAGGCGATCTTCTACGAGGACGACACTCCGGAGGAGTGGAAGGACTACTACAAGGCGAACGTCGAGTTCTTCGACGACCTGGGTTCGCCCGGTGGCGCCTCGAAGCTCGGCCTGATCGAGCGTGACCACCCGTTCATCGCCGCTCTGCCGCCGCAGAACGCCGACCACTGACGATCGGTGGCAGAACAGCTGTGAGCACCAACAGCACGCGCGCGCCGTTCCCGGGCCACCCGGGGGCGGCGCGTCGCGTTTCGGACAAGCTCCCGGTCTTTCCCTGGGACAAGCTGGAACCGTACAAGGCGACCGCCCTGGCCCACCCGGGCGGGCTCTGCGACTTCTCCGTCGGCACCCCGGTGGACCCGGTCCCCGAGGTCGTCCAGAAGGCGCTGGCCGCGCACACCGACACCCCCGGCTACCCGACCGTCTGGGGCCCGCTGGAGCTGCGCGAGGCGATCGCCGGCTGGCTGCACCGCCGGCTCGGCGCGCGGATCGGCCCGCAGGCCGTGCTGCCGACCGTCGGCTCCAAGGAGCTGGTGGCCTGGCTGCCGACCCAGCTCGGCCTCGGCCCCGGCGACCAGGTCGCCTACCCGCGCCTGGCCTACCCGACCTACGAGGTGGGCGCCCGGCTGTGCGGCGCCGAGCCGGTCGAGTACGACTCGGTGGACGAGCTGGACGGCTCCCGGGTGCGCCTGCTCTGGGTGAACTCGCCGTCCAACCCGACCGGCCGGGTGCTGGGCGCGGACGAGCTGCGCCGCGCCGTCGAGTGGGCCCGGGAGCACGGGGCACTGCTGGTCAGCGACGAGTGCTACCTGGAGCTGGGCTGGGAGGCCGACCCGGTCTCGGTCCTGCACCCGGACGTGTGCGGCGACGGCCACGAGGGCCTGCTGGCCGTGCACTCGCTCTCCAAGCGCTCCAACCTGGCCGGCTACCGCGCCTCCTTCGTGGCGGGCGACCCGGTGGTGGTCAAGGAGCTGCTGGAGGTGCGCAAGCACGGCGGCATGATCGTGCCGGCGCCGGTCCAGGCGGCGACGGTCGCCGCGCTCGCGGACGACGCGCACGTGGCCGAGCAGCGCGAGCGGTACGCGGCCCGGCGCTCGGCCCTGCGGGCGGCGCTGGAGGCGTACGGCTTCCGGATCGAGCACTCCGAGGCGAGCCTCTACCTGTGGGCGACCCAGGACCGCCCGTGCTGGGAGACGGTGGCCGAACTGGCCGGGCTGGGCATCCTGGTGGCGCCCGGCGACTTCTACGGGCCGGCCGGCGACCGCTTCGTGCGGGTCGCGTTCACGGCGACCGACGAGCGGGTCGCCGCGGCCGTGGAGCGGCTGGGCGCGGGGCGCTGACCGCACCCGGACGACCGTACGGCGAAGGGGGCCGGTGTCACGGACACCGGCCCCCTTCGGGGTTCTCCGCGGAGGCGGGGGTTACAGCGGCAGGCCGTTGAGGCCGCCGCCGTTGAGGCTGCCCAGCAGGCCGCCGAGCGGGCCGAGCGCGCCGGTCAGGCCGGACAGCGGGCTGTTCGAGCCGAGGTCGGCACCGCCGAGGCGGTTGGCCGACCCGTGCTCGGCCAGGCCGAGCACGTCGGTGGCGGGCAGGTCGGCCGGCAGGGCCTGCTCGACGGAGCCGAGGGGCAGCGCGCGCTGCACCGCGCCGACGGGCAGGGCGTCGGCGACGGCGGTGCCGCCGGGGACGGCGCCGGTGAGGGTCCCGGCGGCCGGCAGGGTCTGGGTGACCGGGCCCGAGGTGAGCCCGTCGAGCGGGCCGGTGCCGGCGGTGGCGCTGCGGGTGGCCGTGCTCTTGCCGGTGACGGCCTCGCCGAGCTTGCCGGCCAGGGCCGAGGTGACCTTCGGGGTGACCGAGGAGAGCTGGCCGGCCGTCGCGGCGGTCTGGTCGACCGGGGCGGTCAGCGAGCCGGCCTTCTCGTTGGCCTCGGGCAGCTGCTGGGCGACGATGTTGCCGGCGGCGTCGGCGGAGGCCGGTACGCCCGCGGCGACGGTGGCCGCACCGGTGGTGCCGGCGGCCTGGCCGAGCTGGTGGGTGGTGTGCTGGAGGGTGGAACCGGTGTCGGTGTTGGTCAGCTGGCCCAGCGGTGCCGCGAGGTCGCTCTTGGGCAGCAGGGCGTCTCCGCCCAGGGCGGACGCGGAGCCGGCGGCGAGCAGCGGGGTCGCTCCGGCGGCCACGACGAGCGCGGCCTGGGCGATCCGGCGCGTGAGGGGGTGAGACATGGGGCTCCTCGAAGGGGTCTGGGTCCGTCCCGTCCGCCCCGGGGGCCGGGTGTGGCCGATCGGGCGGACGACGTTGTTACCGCTTGAGAAGCCAGAAGGTTTCGGCCGGTGCAAGGAAGCTTCCTGGTCGATCATCGGATCGTACGACCACGACAGGGGTGTCCGCCGGGCCCGGTCGGACGTCGCCGAACCGGCCCCGGCCAAGGGCAGTGACGGTTCTCCATCCCGGTTCGCCGGAACGGGGGGTCGGTCCACCGGGGTTGACCGGAATCACCCGACCGGCGGCAACCCGAACACCAGTGCGTCAGCCCTTGTCGGCCGGGGCCAGAGTGACCTGGACGAGCTTGGTCGAGGTGCCCGAGGTCTGGCTCTGCCAGCCGTCCTCGGACTTGGACTTGCGCCAGATCTTCCCGTCGTAGGCGACCGTCGCGATGCCCAGCTGCTGGGCCTGGGCGACCGCCCAGTGGGCGACCTCCCAGCCGCTCGCCCGCTCGGCGACCACCCCGCCGTCCGCCCCCGCGTCCGAGGAGGAGGTCAGCGCGGCGGTGGCCGGGTCCGGGGTCAGCGAGACGGCGTTCTCGGCGCCCTTGATGGTCGAGGTGTAGCCGGTCGCCGGCGTCACCGTGCGGCCGAACTCCCGGCGCACCCGGTCGGACAGCACCTGGGCCCGGTCCGGCGCCGCGGCCGGGGTCGCGGTGGCACCCGGCGTCGCGCCCGGGGAGGCGGAGGCGGAGTCCGCCGGGTCCGGCTTGGCGTAGTCGTGCACCACGCAGGAGAACGAGGCGGGCTCCCGGCCGGCCAGCGCCGAGGTGAGCAGGGTCGCCTTGGTCTCGTGCTTGGCGTAGGCCTGCGGGTAGCCGCTCTTCTGCACCGTCTGCGCGGCGTCGGTCAGCGGCATCCGGGTGTAGCCGGGGACCTTGACCAGGCCGTCCAGGAACTTGTTGGTCGCGTACACCGGGTCCGAGATCTGCGCCGGGGTGCCCCAGCCCATCGACGGCCGCTGCTGGAAGAGGCCGATCGAGTCCCGGTCGCCGCCCGCCAGGTTGCGCAGCTTGGACTCCTGCATGGCGGTCGCCAGCGAGATCGTGGTGGCCCGGTCCGGCAGCCCGCGCGAGCGCGCCACCGCGGCGATCGTCGCGGCGTTGGCGGCCTGCGGCAGCTCCAGCGTGCCGCTGCCCGCCGCGGTCTTCACCGTGCACTCCTCGGACGCGCCCGGCTTGAAGCCGAACCACCAGATCCCGACCACGGCCAGACCGGCGACCAGGGCCAGGCCGAGCAGCCCGACGATCACCATCAGCAGGGCGCGCAGCGGCCCGCGGCGGCGAGTGGGCTCCTCTTCGTCGCCCAGCTCCTCGCTGCTCCTTCTCCTGGCCACCGTCGCCCCTCTCGCGCCTGCTCCTTGATCCGACACCGTACCCACTCGGACGGATGTGCGGCGCCTCCCGGTTGCCGTTGCCCGCCCACTCGCCGTCCGGGCGCCGCCCCCGGGGACGGCGGGGGCCGGTCCGTGTCACCGGGCGGCCGCACCGGCCCGCACCGGGCCGCGGACTAGGCTGGCGCCCATGAGCAGCCCGAACCCGACGCCCCTGGACCTCACTCTCGACGGCGGCGCGCTGACCGCCCGCCTCGTCGACTTCCCCTCGGTGAGCGGCGACGAGCAGGCGCTCGCCGACGCCGTGGAGGCCGCGCTGCGCGGCTACCCGCACCTCACCGTGGACCGCCACGGCAACAACGTGGTCGCCCGGACGAACCTGGGCCGGGCCGAGCGCGTCGTCCTGGCCGGCCACCTGGACACCGTGCCGATCGCCGACAACCTCCCCTCGTACGTCGAGGGCGACCTGCTCTACGGCTGCGGCACCTCGGACATGAAGTCCGGCGTGGCCGTCCAGCTGCGCCTGGCCGCCACGCTCGCCGAGCCCAACCGCGACCTCACCTTCGTCTTCTACGACTGCGAGGAGGTGGAGGCCCACCGCAACGGCCTGGGCCACCTCGCCAAGGACCACCCGCAGTGGCTGGCGGGCGACTTCGCGGTGCTGATGGAGCCCAGCGGCGGCATGGTCGAGGGCGGCTGCCAGGGCACCCTGCGGGCGCAGGTGCGGCTCACCGGCGTGCGCGCCCACGCGGCCCGCAGCTGGCTCGGCGACAACGCCATCCACCACGCCGCCGAGGTGCTCACCCGGCTCGCGGACTACCGGCCGCGCCGGGTGGAGATCGACGGCCTGGAGTACCGCGAGGGCCTGAACGCGGTGCGGATCGACGGCGGCGTGGCCGGCAACGTGATCCCGGACGAGTGCGTCGTCACGGTCAACTTCCGCTACGCGCCGGACCGCAGCGAGGCCGACGCGGAGAAGCACGTGCGCGAGGTCTTCGACGGTTTCGAGCTCACCGTCACCGACTTCGCCGCGGGCGCCCTGCCCGGACTCGCCCAGCCGGCCGCCCAGGCCTTCCTGGCGGCCACCGGCGGCCAGGCCCGGGCCAAGTTCGGCTGGACCGACGTCGCCCGCTTCAGCGCGCTCGGCGTCCCGGCCGTCAACTACGGCCCCGGGGACCCGAACCTGGCGCACAAGCGCGAGGAGCACTGCTCGCTGAGCGCCATCGCCGAGGTCGAGGAGCGGCTGCGCGCCTGGCTGACCAGCTGAGCCGCGCGCGGCTCAGCTCGTACGATCAGCGGCCGAACGCCACCTTCCGGTTGCTCAACCGACCTTCCCCCGTTGCCTGAAAACGGGGGAAGATCGGCGTAGGGTTTCGTCATGACAGGCACAGGAGACGAGAAGCACTACGGTCACGGTCCCGAGCAGGTCGGGGTGCCGCGGAAGAAGAAGGCCTGGCCCGAGAAGCAGAAGGGCCCGGTGCTGGTGCGCCGGGACCAGGTCGGCACGAGCACCACGGACCAGCGCCTGCTGGACACCACCGGCCCCACCGACTGGCTGCACACCGACCCGTGGCGGGTCCTGCGGATCACCTCCGAGTTCGTCGAGGGCTTCGGCGCCCTCGCCGAACTCCCGCCCGCTATCAGCGTCTTCGGCTCCGCCCGGACCCCGGTCGACTCGCCCGAGTACCAGGCGGGCGTGGAGATCGGCCGGGCCCTCGTCGAGGCCGGCTACGCGGTGATCACCGGCGGCGGCCCGGGCGCGATGGAGGCCGCCAACCGCGGCGCCTCCGGGGCCGGCGGCCTCAGCGTCGGGCTCGGCATCGAGCTGCCCTTCGAGCAGGGCCTCAACGAGTTCGTCGACCTCGGTCTGAACTTCCGCTACTTCTTCGTCCGCAAGACGATGTTCGTGAAGTACGCCCAGGGCTTCGTGGTCCTGCCCGGCGGGCTCGGCACGCTGGACGAGCTGTTCGAGGCGCTCACCCTGGTGCAGACGAAGAAGGTCACCCGCTTCCCGGTGATCCTCTACGGCAGCGCCTACTGGGGCGGCCTCTACGAGTGGCTGAAGAACACCCTGGTCGCGCAGGGCAAGGCGGCCCCGCACGACCTGGAGCTGTTCCACATCACCGACGAGATCGACGAGGTCATGAAGATCCTCGCCGACGCCCGCCGGCCCGCCGGCGAGATCTAGGCCAGCCCCCGGCGGGCGACCGCCGGGGCGCGGGTGCCCCGGATCGAGGCGACCATGTCCAGCACCTGGCGGGTCTCCGCGACCTGGTGCACCCGGTAGATCCGCGCACCCAGCCAGGCCGAGACCGCGGTGGTGGCCAGGGTGCCGAGCAGCCGCTCGTTCACCGGCTTGTCCAGGGTCTCGCCGACGAAGTCCTTGTTGGAGAGCGAGACCAGCACCGGGAAGCCGGTCGCGGTCATCTCCGGCAGCCGCCGGGTGGCCTCCAGCGAGTGCCGGGTGTTCTTGCCGAAGTCGTGCCCCGGGTCGATGACCACCGCGTCCCGCCGCACGCCGAGCTCCACCGCGCGCTCGGCCAGTCCCACGGTCACCCGCAGGATGTCCGCCATCACGTCCTCGTACCCGACCCGGTGCGGCCGGGTGCGGGGTTCGGCGCCGCCGGCGTGGGTGCAGACCAGCCCGGCGTCGTACCGGGCGGCCACCTCGGCGAGCTTCGGGTCCACCCCGCCCCAGGCGTCGTTCAGCAGGTCCGCGCCCACCTCGCAGACCGCCTCGCCGACCTCGTGCCGCCAGGTGTCCACGCTGATGACCGCCTCGGGGTGGCGCTTGCGCAGCTCGGCCACGAAGGGCACGGTGCGCCGCAGTTCCTCCTCGACCGTGACCTCGTCGCCCGGCCCGGCCTTCACCCCGCCGATGTCCAGGATCGCCGCGCCCTCGGCCATCGCCCGGTCCGCGGCGGCGAAGGCGGCCCGGTCGGCGAAGGTCGCGCCCTTGTCGAAGAACGAGTCCGGCGTCCGGTTGACGATCGCCATGATCACCAGCTCGTCGTCACCGAATTCCCGCGGTCCCAGGCGCAGTGCCACCGATGTCTCCTCCACAGCTCCTGCGGGTGCGATGATGGCCCCCGGCCTCACTAAGGGACCATGCTGTCATGATCAGTGTGGTTACCTGCCACCACATAGCGGACCGGCCGGGAGTTCGGGAGGACAGCTCGTGTTCTGGGTGATCGTGGTCGCCATGGCCGTGGTGGTCGGTGGTGCCGCCCTGGTGGCGCTGGGTGGGGGTGGGTCGATGCCGGAGGCGGTACCGGACCGCATCTCCGCGCGACTGCCGCAGGACCGCCCGCTGGGCAAGGCGGACGTGGACGAGCTGCGCCTGCCGATGGCGCTGCGCGGCTACCGGATGGACGAGGTGGACGACGTCCTGGACCGCCTCGGCGCCGAACTCGCCTACCGCGACGCGCGGATCGCCGAGCTGGAGGCCGCCGCCCACCTGCGCGGCGCGGTCGAGGCGACCACCGCCCCCGACCCGGCGGCCGAGCCGCTGCCCGGCCTGGAGCAGTTCGCCCAGGTGGTCGAGCCGGCCGTGGTGCTCGCCAAGCAGCCGGCCGGGGAGCAGACCCCCGAGGACGCGAAGCCGGGGGCCGACAAGTGAACGGGTGCGCATGAGTGGTGAGGTCGAGGGCGCGGTGCTCGGTGCGGACGGGCTGCGCCGCTGCGCCTGGGGCGATTCCACCGACGACTACCGGGTCTACCACGACACCGAGTGGGGCCGTCCGGTGCACGGCGACGACGCGCTGTTCGAGCGGGTCTGCCTGGAGGCCTTCCAGTCGGGCCTGTCCTGGCTGACCATCCTGCGCCGCCGCGAGGGCTTCCGGGCCGCGTTCGCGGGTTTCGAGATCGCCGAGGTCGCCGAGTTCGGCGAGGCGGACAAGGAGCGCCTGCTCGCCGACGCCGGCATCATCCGCAACCGGGCCAAGATCGAGGCGGCGATCGCCAACGCGCGGGTCGCCCGCGATCTGGAGGGCGGCCTGGACGCGCTGATCTGGCGGTTCGCCGCCGAGCCGGACCGGCCGGCCCCCCGCACGCTGAGCGAGGTGCCGGCCGTCACGCCGGAGTCGACGGCGCTGGCGAAGGCGCTGAAGAAGGAGGGCTTCCGCTTCGTCGGCCCGACCACCGCCTACGCCCTGATGCAGGCCTGCGGGCTGGTCGACGACCACCTGGCGGACTGCCACGTCCGCACCGGCGCCAAGGGCTGACCGCCGACGCGGGGACCCGGTGGTCGGCCCCCGCGCGCTTCAGCGGCCCAGGTACTTCGGCTTCTCCTTGGCGATGAAGGCGCGCACCGCGATCCGGTGGTCCTCGCTCTCGCCCGCCAGCGTCTGCAACTCGTCCTCCTTGTCGAGGAGTTCGTCCAGCGAGTGGGAGGCGCCGTACGCCAGCGACTCCTTGATGGCGCCGTAGGCGACGGTCGGGCCCTCGGCCAGCTCGCGGGCGAAGGCCCGGGCGGTGGCGGCGAGTTCCTCGGCCGGCACCACCTTGGTGGCCAGGCCCAGCTCCATCGCCTCGGCGGCCTTGACCGTCCGGGGGAGCATCAGCAGCTCGGTGGCCCTGGCGTGCCCGACCAGCCGGGGCAGTGTCCAGGAGGCGCCCGAGTCGGCGGTCAGCCCGATCCCGGCGAAGGCGGTGTTGAAGCCGGCCCGGTCGGACAGGAAACGGAAGTCGCAGGCGAAGGCGAGCGAGGCGCCGGCTCCGGCCGCCACCCCGCCGACCGCGGCGACGGTCGGCTTGCGCATCCCGGCCAGCGCCCGCACCAGCGGGTTGTAGTGCTCGGCGACGGTCCGCAGCGCGCCCTCGCCGGTCTCCTCGGCCCGCTTCAGCAGGGTCAGGTGCTCGTTCAGGTCCTGGCCGACGCAGAAGGCCCGCTCGCCCGCCCCGGTCAGCAGGACGGCCCGCACCGCCGGGTCCGCGGCCGCGGCGGTCACGGCGTCGCGCAGCGCGATCTTGGTGGCGACGTCGAGCGCGTTCATCGCCTCCGGGCGGTTGATGGTGAGGACGGCCAGGCCGCCGTCCAGCTCGTACAGCACGGAATCGGACATGGGTGAGGGCTCCCGGGGTCGAGGCGGTGTCGGTCGTGTGTGTCAGGATGCCGGAGCACACGGGGGCCTGGGGAGTGTGAGGTATCGCACCTTCCGGTGCTGTCCGTACCGCCGCCACGCCGGGGCTTATGACGCGGTTTGCGGCGGTTGGGGGCGGTCCGGCCGTGGTTGCACCGAGAGTGATGTTGGTCATCAGCCCGTGGCATGCGGGATAATGGCTTCCGATCAATGCGTTCGATACCGGCGGTGGACGGACTGCCGGTGCGTAGCTGAGCGGTTGCAGGAAGGGGAACGAGCATGGCGGCCATGAAGCCGCGGACGGGTGACGGCCCGCTCGAAGTCACCAAAGAGGGGCGGGGCATCATCATGCGCGTTCCGCTCGAAGGCGGCGGACGCCTTGTGGTGGAGCTCACGCCTGACGAGGCCGACGCCCTCGGCGAGGCCCTGAAGAAGGCCTGCGGCTGACCGCAGCAGGTGCTCGCCATCTCCTGGAGATGTGCTGCCGGGCCCGGGTACGACGTCATGTCGGCCCGGGTCCGCACGTTTTCCGGGCCCGGTCCCCGCGGGGCGCCGGGCTCGGCGCTCGATGGCGCCGGGCTCAGCGCTCGATGGCGCCGGGCTCAGCGCTTGATGGCGCAGAGCAGCCCGTCCGACACCGGCAGCAGTGCCGGCAGCAGGGCCTCGCTCTCCCGCACGTCCCGGACCAGGTCCCGGACGGCGCCGGTCTGCGGGTCCTGGAGCTCCGGTTCGGCCAGCCTGCCCTCCTGGAAGACCCCCTCGAAACAGACCATCCCGCCCGGCCGCAGCAGCCGCAGCGCCTCCAGCAGGTACTCGCAGGACTCGACCGGGTCGCCGTCGCAGAACACCAGGTCGTACTGGCCGTCGGCGAGCCGGGGCAGCACCTCCAGGGCCCGGCCCGGTATGAACCGGGAGCGGTTGGCCGCGAACCCGGCCGCCTGGTACGCCTCGCGGGCCAGCTGCTGGCGCACCGGTTCGGAGTCCACCGTGGTGAGCACGCCGTCCGGCCGCATCCCGCGCAGCAGGTAGACCCCTGATACCCCGGTGCCGGTGCCGATCTCGGCGACCGCCTTGGCGTCCAGCGCGGCGGCCAGCAGCCGCAGGCACGCCCCGCCGCTCGGCCCGATCGCCTTTATCCCGGTCCGCGCGGACTGGGCCCGGGCGTAGGTCAGCACCGCGTCCTCGCTCACGTAGGTGTCGGCGAGGGCCGCACGTGCGGGCCCGAATTCGCTGATGGCTGCCTCTTTCGGAGCGCCGGGCGGCAGCCCGGTGCCGAGGGATGTCGATATTTCCTGGCACAGATTACTGGCCGACCGGGAACCGCGTACGGCGGCGGGCCGTTGTCAGGACGGACCGGGTGCGGAAGGCCTCCCGGGCACTTTTATCCGGGCTTGACGGGTGAGGTGGATATGGTGGTGGCCCTGCTGGGCAGAAGAGCCGACCGAGGAGGTGTGGCCGAGGGCGACGTCCCTGTGCGGCGGCACTCCCGCGGCACCGCGTCAGCCCGTACGCCGAAGCCCGTGATGAACCAGCCTGCGCACTCCGACCTGGACCAGCCCGCGGCCGCTACGCCGACCGACGGTGCCACCGAGGCCCCCGCCCTCGCGACCTTCACCGAAGGTCCCGACGCGCAGACCTGGACTCCGCCCACCTGGGAGGAGATCGTCGAGGCGCACAGCGCCCGCGTCTACCGGCTCGCCTACCGTCTGACGGGCAACCAGCACGACGCCGAGGACCTCACCCAGGAGGTCTTCGTCCGGGTGTTCCGTTCGCTGTCGACCTACACCCCCGGCACGTTCGAGGGCTGGCTGCACCGGATCACCACCAACCTCTTCCTGGACATGGTCCGCCGCCGCCAGCGCATCCGCTTCGACGCGCTCGGCGAGGACGCGGCGGAGCGGCTCGCCTCCCGCGAGCCCAGCCCGGCCCAGCACTTCAGCGACACCCACTTCGACGCCGACGTCCAGCAGGCGCTGGACACCCTCGCGCCGGAGTTCCGGGCCGCCGTGGTGCTCTGCGACATCGAGGGCCTGTCCTACGAGGAGATCGCCGCCACGCTGGGCGTCAAGCTCGGCACCGTCCGCAGCCGCATCCACCGCGGCCGCTCGCACCTGCGCGCCGCGCTCAAGCACCGCGCCCCCGGCTCGGCCCCCGGCCGTGAGCGCCGCGGCGGCTCGGAGGAGCCGGTGCCGGTCGGCGTCGGCGTGGTCGAGGCCGCGGTCGCGCCCGGTGGGCGCGGACGGAGGCGATCGTGAGCGGAACCAGCCGGTCCGGTTCGGATCGTTCGGATGCGTCCGACCGGTCCCTGACCCGACGGGGCTGGGCCCTGCCGGGCCGTCGCGGAGGCGACGAACCCGGTGAGCCCGTGCTGCCCGCGGTGGCACTGCCCGCGGACACGGCGCTGCACGCGCTTCCCGTCCGCCCCACCGCGCCCGCCGCCGAGGAGCACCACCTGGGCGAGCGCCTCTCCGCCTTCCTGGACGGCGAACTCGGCCACGACTCGCGCGACCGCGTCCAGGCCCACCTGGCGACCTGCCCCCAGTGCCTCGCCGAGGCCGACGAGGGCCGCGCCGTCAAGCACATGCTGACCCGCACCGGCACCCCCGGCCCGTCCTCCGCGCTGATGGCCCGCCTGATGGCCGTCGGAAACCTCCCCGAGGACGCCCCGGCGGACCGCGACCGGCCGACCGGACGCGGCCGCCGCGATGACGACGACGACCTGCCCGGTGGCGGGGTCGCGGCCACCGGCACGCTCGGCGGCAGCCGGCTCGACGGCGGCTCCTTCGGCCGCGGTGCCGGGGCCTCCTTCGGCGCGGGCGCGCTCGGCGCCGGCGCCCCGCTGCCCGGGGTGGACCCGCGCGCCTTCGGGCGCGGCGCGGTGCTGCGGCCGCTCATGGGCCGGCGCGCGGCCCGTCCCGAGCCCACCGCCGCCCCGGCCCGTCCGCAGCCCTCCGCGGCCGTCGTGCGCCCTCCCGCGCGCGGACGCCGACTGGTGTTCGCGGCCGCGGGCGCCTTCTCCGTCGCCGCGGTGACGCTCGGCGGCGTCGGCGGGCTCAGCACCCAGGGCGAGGAGCGCCACGGCACCACCGTCAGCCCGCCCGGTGCCGGCACCGGCCGGGGCGGCGGACTCGTCCCGATGAACGCGCAGGTCCCGGTGGACTTCCCGGGCCGCCCGGTCGCCGCGACCCGCGAGGCGACCCCGCCGGGCTACCCGGAGCGCTACCCCGGGGGCGCCGCCGCACTGCGCCAGCAGACTCGCTAGAGCGGCCCTCGACGGACACCGGTGTTCCGGTCCGGACGGCCTCGGCCACCGGCAGGTCTTTACCACGGCTTCATCCCAGCGTGGACCAGGGACTCGCCGGTGGCCATTACCCTGTAGGAACCGTCGTCCGACGAGCTAGGGAGCAAAGGTGTTCAGCGACGTGGGTGGGCTGGAGCTCCTGACGCTCGCCGTGATGGCGATCATCATCTTCGGCCCGGACAAACTGCCGAAATTGATCCAGGACACCATGGGCTTCATCCGGAAGATCCGTTCCTTCGCCGACAACGCGAAGGAGGACATCCGCAGCGAGCTGGGCCCCGAGTTCCAGGACTTCGAGTTCGAGGACCTGAACCCCAAGACCTTCGTCCGCAAGCAGCTCATGGGCGGCCAGGACGACCCGCTGGGCCTCAAGGAGATGAAGGACTCGCTGGACATCCGCTCGGTCCTGGACGACAAGCCCGCGGCGCCGGTCAACGGCCGCAGCGGCAGCGTCAGCTTCGAGAAGTCCGAGCCGGCCGCCGCCTCCACCGGTGCCCCGCTGGCGCCCGGCGAGCGCCCCCCGTTCGACCCCGACGCCACCTGATCACGCCGCGTACGCCGGTCGATCCGCACCGCGTACGGCGCCTCCGGCTCCGCGCCACCGCCCCGCCCGGCCACCGGCTGAGCGGGGCGGTGGCGCGTGCGCCGCTATTGTGCTGATTGTTCCCGCTGAGCCGTCCGTCACAACGCGCCCCGTCGCGTACCAGGAACGGCCCCGGGGAGCGCCGCGGTGCGCCACCATGGGAGCGCGCCACGGCAGGCAAACGTGTGTTTGAGGAGGCCCGGGGATGGACGCGACGAGTCAGGCGGGAGGGGCGACGGCCACGGCCGGCGGCCCGGTGGTCGGCGGACAGGCCGGCCCGGTGGACCCGCTGGTGCCCTACCTGTCCGCAGACTTCCCCTGGTACGGGCTGGACGAGGGCTGGACCGGCCGCCGCTTCCTGGTGCAGGCCGGCGCCGGCCCCCGCACCGCGGGCAGCGTCGACTACGGCTCGCTCGGCCACGGCGAGGAGCCGGCCCAGCGGTACGAGCCGCGAGACGTGCGGAAGTTCGCCGTCGTGGTCACGGTGGCCCGCCGGGACAGCCGCCGCAGTGCCGACAACACCGGCACCCTGGAGGCGACCTCCGCCTCCTCCGCGGCCTGGCTGGCCGGCTCCGGCCTGCTCGCCGGGACCTGGCCCGGGCAGTTGGACCGGGCGCTGCGCCAGGACTGGCTGGACCAGCAGAGCAGCCTCGCCTGGGACCTCGCCGACGACCTGGCGGGCCCCGGCTGGTCCACCCTCAGCCTGCCCGTCAACGGGCTGCCGCAGCCCTTCCGCTACCGCGAGTCCGAGTACGGCTGGGTGCTGGCCGGCGAGGCCCCCGGCGTCCTGCTCGGCGCCTACGGCCGCGGCGTCAGCGCCTACGGCATCGGCTTCTCCACCGTTCCGGAGCTGGCCGCCTACACCCGGCCGTAGCGCCCCGGGGCGCGCGACGGTACGACGAAGGGCCGGGTGGTCCGGCCACCCGGCCCTTCGTCGGTCACGGTCTCAGAACTTGTTCCTGGGCGTCAGGCCCAGCGACATGCCGGACAGCCCGCGCTGGCGGCCGCCGAGCTTGCCGGCCACGGCGCGCAGGGCGGCGCCGGCCGGGGAGTCGGGCGCGGCGAGTACGACCGGGCGGCCGTCGTCGCCGCCCTCGCGCAGCCGTACGTCGATCGGGATCGAGCCGAGCACCGGGACGGTCGCGCCGACGGTGCGGGTGAGCGCGTCCGCGACGGTCCGGCCGCCGCCGGTCCCGAAGACGTCGATCATCTCGTCGCAGTGCGGGCACGGCATGCCGGACATGTTCTCGATCACGCCGACGATCTTCTGGTGGGTCTGCACCGCGATGGTCCCGGCCCGCTCGGCGACCTCGGCGGCGGCCATCTGCGGGGTGGTGACGATCAGGATCTCCGCGTTGGGGACCAGCTGGGCCACCGAGATCGCGATGTCGCCGGTGCCGGGCGGCAGGTCCAGCAGCAGCACGTCCAGGTCGCCCCAGTACACGTCGGCGAGGAACTGCTGGAGCGCGCGGTGCAGCATCGGGCCGCGCCAGACCACCGGGGCGTTGCCCGGGGTGAACATGCCGATCGAGATGACCTTCACGCCGTTCGCCTGCGGCGGCATGATCATGTCCTGGACCTGGGTCGGACGGCCCTCGACGCCCAGCATGCGCGGCACGCTGTGGCCGTAGATGTCGGCGTCCACCACGGCGACCTTCAGACCGTCGGCGGCCATCGCGGCCGCCAGGTTGACGGTCACCGAGGACTTGCCGACGCCGCCCTTGCCGGAGGCGACGGCGTAGACCCTGGTCAGCGTGCCCGGCTTGGCGAACGGGATCTCCCGCTCGGGGGCGCCGCCGCGCAGCAGCTGGGACAGCTCCTTGCGCTGCTCGTCGCTCATCACGTCGAGCTCGACCTCGACGCCGGTCACGCCGGGGACCTTCCCGACCGCCTCGCGCACCCGGGTGACGATGGTGTCGCGCATCGGGCAGCCGGAGACCGTCAGGTAGACCGCGACGCGCACCGCGCCGCCCTCGGCGATCCCGACCGATTTCACCATGCCGATCTCGGTGATCGGGCGGTTGATCTCCGGGTCGTTGACGGTCGCCAGCGCCTGGCGTACGGACTCCTCCGTGACGCCGGCCGCGACCTCTGTCTCGTTGGCCATGCCTTGATGGTACGGCGCCGACGGATTCCCTTGACTCGCCGGTAGCGTGCCGAGGGTCACAGGGCGTCGGAGGACTCCCGGCGCTCGTCGATCTCCTTGAGCAGGGACTGGAGTTCGGACCGGATGAAGTCCCGCGTGGCCACCTCGCCGAGCCCGTGCCGCAGGGCCGCGACCTCGCGGGTCAGGTACTCGGTGTCGGCGATGTTGCGGTCGCTGCGGGCCCGGTCCTGCTCCATGTTGACCCGGTCCCGGTTGTCCTGGCGGTTCTGCGCCAGCAGGATCAGCGGGGCCGCGTACGAGGCCTGCAGGGACAGCGCCAGGGTCAGGAAGATGAACGGGTACTCGTCGAAGCGCACGTTCGCCGGCAGCAGGGTGTTCCACGCTATCCAGACGACGACCACCACCGTCATCCAGACGATGAACCGGCCGGTGCCGAGGAAGCGGGCGATCCGCTCGGACAGGACGCCGAAGGCCTCCGGGTCGTAGGAGGGCAGCGAGAGCAGGCCGGGCCGCGCGGTGCGCGGCTGGTCGAGCCGGGCGCGGCCGGTGCCGGTGATCGGCGCGGTGTCCGAGCGCCGGTCCCGGCCGCCCTCGCGGGTGCGCAGCTCGCGCAGCTGACGCAGCTGGCGCAGTTCTCCCTGGAGGCGTCGGCGCGCGGAGTCGTCCGGCCGTCCGCTGCGGTCACCGTCCACCGGTCACCCCTTCGCTCTCGTCGTCGCGGTCCTCGTCGTGGGCGTGCAGCGCGGCGTCGCGCCAGTCGTCCGGCAGCAGGTGGTCGAGCACGTCGTCGACGGTCACCGCGCCGAGCAGGTGGTCCGCGTCGTCCACGACCGGTGCGGCGACCAGGTTGTAGGTCGCCAGGTAGCTGGTGATCAGCGACAGCGGGGTGTCCGGCGGCAGCGGGTCCAGGTCGTCGTCCACCAGCGAGCCGACCAGGACGTACGGGGGTTCGCGCAGCAGCCGCTGGAAGTGCACGGTGCCCAGGTAGCGGCCGGTCGGGGTCTCGTTCGGCGGGCGGCAGACGAAGACCTGCGCGGCCAGCGCGGGCTTGTGGTCGCTGACCCGGACCCGGGCCAGCGCCTCGGCGACGGTCGCGTCCGGCTCCAGCACGACCGGCTCGGTGGTCATCAGACCGCCGGCGGTGTCCTCCTCGTAGGTCAGCAGGCGGCGCACCGGCGCGGCCTCGTCCGGCTCCATCAGCTGGAGCAGCCGCTCGGCCTCGTCGCCGGGCAGCTCGGAGAGCAGGTCGGCGGCGTCGTCCGGGTCCATCGCCTCCAGGACGTCGGCGGCGCGCTCCTCCTGGAGCTTGCCGATGATCTCGACCTGGTCGTCCTCGGGCAGCTCCTCCAGGACGTCGGCCAGCCGCTCGTCGTCGAGGGCGGCGGCGACCTCGGCCCGGCGCTTGGCGGACAGGTGGTGCAGCACGCTGGCGAGGTCGGCGGGGCGCAGCTGCTCGAAGGTGGCGAGCAGGTTGGCCGCGCCCTGGTCCTGTTCGGTCAGCGAGAAGCCGGTGACGTCCTGCCAGTCCAGGGTGAGCCGTTCGCCCTTGCCCTTGCGCAGCCGGCCGGCCCGGCCGAGCTGGACGAAGACCTTGCTGATCTCCCACTCGCGCAGCCGGCTCTGCACCATGCCGACGTCCAGCACGGTGACCTGCTCGCCGGTCTTGGACCAGGTGACGGTGCGGTCCAGCAGTTCGGCGAGCACCAGGGTCTCGGACGGGCGCTGCTCGAAGCGGCGCATGTTGATCACGCCGGTGGTGAGCACCTGGCCGGACTCCAGGCTGGTCACCCGGGTCATCGGCAGGAAGATCCGGCGCCGGCCGACCACCTCGACCACCAGGCCGAGCACGCGCGGCGGGCGGCCGCCGAGCCGCAGCGACACGACCACGTCCCGGACCCGCCCGACCTGGTCGCCGTTCGGGTCGAAGACCGCGATGGCGGACAGATGGGAGATGAAGACCCGGGTGCCTGGCCCTGCCATGGACTCCCTCGACTCGCTCGATGCCGTACCGGATGCGCCGGGGGCGCGTCCGCGGCCAAGGCTACCCGCGTGTTCCGGGCCCGGCCGGGAGGCACGGTAGCCGTCGGACGAGTCCCGGGCGTGAACCTTTAACGGCGCTTGAACAGCAGTTTGGGCAGGCCGGCCGGGATCGGGCGGCGGGTGGTGGCCGGGGTGGGCAGCGGCTGGGCGGCGTGCGAGCCGTCCGGCATCGCCCCGGGGTGCTCGGTGAGCGGGCCGGTCGGCTCCAGCCGCAGCACCCGGCACTCGCGGGCCCAGCGGGTGGTGATGGCGTCGGTGTCGGGCGCGTTCAGCCGCTTGCCCTTGAGCTCCTCGACGGCGCCCAGCCAGGCCTCGCTGCCCGGGGCCGGTTCGACCACCCGGGCGTTCCAGCCGGTCAGTCGGCCGCCCTTGTCCTTGCTGCGGACGGTGACCACGGCCCCGGCGCCGGGCTCCAGGCCGTGCAGCGGCTGCTCGCCGCCCCCGCCGACCACCACGACGGCGCCGTCGTGCCAGGCGTGCCACAGCGGCCGGGCGTGCTCCTGCCCGTCCGCGCGCACCCAGAGCAGGCCGGACTTCTTCGCGGCCTCCTCCAGCAGGGCCTGGTCGAGGAAGTCGTCGGCGGTCGCGGCGGCGGGCGTACGGTCCATGGCGGACAGCGTACGGCCACCGGGGGCCCTCCGGCGGAGCGGTCCGGAGCCGGTCGGACGTCTCAGCCTCCGGGCGACAGTTCCATTGCGCCGCCATGGGCCTTACCGTATGACCGCCCCACCCCCGCGACCAGCAAGGAGCGCCGTGTCCGCCGCCCGGCCCGCGACCGCCCCCTCCGCCGCCCCGACCACCCCCGCGACCGCCGGCCCGGGGCCGGCGCACCCGCTCCCCACCCTCGACCTGCTGCTGCTCGCCGTCTCGATCGGCGGCATCTCGCTGTCCGGTCCGCTGATCAGCGCCACCGCCGCGCCCGCGCTGGCGATCGCCTTCTGGCGCAACGTCATGTCGGTCGGCGTCCTCGGCCCGTACGCGCTGCTGCGCCACCGCGCCGAACTGCGCGGGATCGGCCGGCGGGCACTGCTGCTCGCGGTGGCCGCGGGAGTGCTGCTCGGCGTGCACTTCGCGCTCTGGATGCCCAGCCTGCGGATGACCTCGGTGGCCTCGGCCACCGCCCTGGTCACCACCACCCCGCTGTGGACCATCCTGCTGATGCGGCTGATGGGCGTCCGGGCGCCGCGAGCGGTCTGGACCGGCACGATCGTCGCCTTCGCCGGCGTGCTGGTGCTGACCGGCGTGGACCTCTCGCTCTCCCCGCGCGCGCTGCTCGGCGACGCCCTCGCGCTCGGCGCGGGCCTGGCCGCCGCCGGGTACATGCTGCTGGGCGCCGAGGTCCGCAGGACCGTCAGCACCACCGCCTACACCCTGGTCTGCTACGCCACCACGGCGGTCGTGCTGCTGGGGATCTGCCTGGTGGCCGGAACGCCGCTGGCCGGATGGCCGGCCGGGGTGTGGTGGCAGATCGTGCTGCTGATGGTCGCCGCCCAGCTGCTCGGCCACTCGCTGAGCAACCGCGTGGTGCGCAACCTCGGGCCGTCGATCACCTCCACCGCGATCCTGCTGGAGACCCCGGGCGCGGCGCTGATCGCCGCCCTCTGGCTGGGCCAGTGGCCCCCGGCGGCCGCCTACCCGGCGGTGGTGCTGATCCTGCTCGGCCTGGTACTGGTCGCCCGCGGCGGGCGGCGCTGACCGTCGGACCGGAGCCGGCCGCGGTCGTCAGAGCCAGCCGTTGCGGCGGAAGCCCCGGTACATCCCGACGCAGATCAGCGCGATCGCGCCGAGCACCATCGGGTAGCCGTACTCGTGGTGCAGCTCGGGCATGTAATCGAAGTTCATGCCGTACACGCCGGTGATCATGGTGGGCACCGCGAAGATCGCCGCCCAGGCGGTGATCTTGCGCATGTCCTCGTTCTGCGCCACCGAGACCTGCGCCAGGTTCGCCTGCAGCAGCGAGTTCAGCAGCTCGTCGAAGCCGTGCACCTGCTCGGCGACCCGGGCCAGGTGGTCGGCGACGTCCCGGAAGTACTTCTGGATGTCCGGGTCGACCAGCCGCTGGAGCGGCTCGGAAAGCTGCTGCATCGGGCGCAGCAGCGGCACCACGGCGCGCTTGAACTCCAGTACCTCGCGCTTGAGTTGGTAGACCCGGCCGACATCGGCGCTGCGCCCGCCCTTGGCCGAGAAGACGCCGTACTCGATCTCGTCCACGTCGTTCTGGAGCCGCTCGGCGACCAGCAGGTAGTTGTCCACCACGTGGTCGGCGATCGCGTGCAGCACCGCCGCCGGGCCCTTGGAGAGCAGCCCGGTCTCGTCCGCGTCGGCCTCCAGCCGGTGGCGCAGCTCCTGCAGCGAGCCGTGGCCGCCGTGCCGGACGGTGATGACGAAGTCCCGGCCGGCGAAGACCATCAGCTCGCCGGTCTCCACCACCTCGCTGGTCGGCGTGAGCTGGTCGTGCTCCACGTAGCGGATGGTCTTGAAGACGGCGAACAGCACGCTGTCGTAGCGCTCGACCTTGGGGCGCTGGTGCGCGTGCACCGCGTCCTCGACCGCGAGCGGGTGCAGGCCGAAGCGCTGGGCGATCCCCTCGAACTCGGCCTCGGTCGGCTCGTGCAGCCCGATCCAGCTGAACGATCCCTCGCCCTCGGGGAGTTGGTGGGCGGCCTTGACCCGGCGGGCGGCCTCGCGGGGGCTGCACGTCTCGCCCCTGCGCTTGCCGTGCTGGTAGACCGCGCAGTCCACGACCGCCGAACCGGCGTCCTCGGGCAGGACGTCGAAGACGCCGGACGCACCGCGGCGGCGGTTGGTGCGGACGGCGGCGCGCAGGCTGTTGATCATCGACATGGCAGGCTCCCAGAGGCAGGAACCGTCGCGCGGCGGCGCGGAAGGAAAAACGTTCGGCCGCGGTACGACGGCGGAGAACACCGGTGAAACGGGGGATGAAAGTGCTCTCCCGGCCGGTCCGTCCGCCGTGGGGCCTGCGCCCGGGGCTACCGCGGCTGATTCAGCCGGTTGGGCCTGCGGGGCGCGGGGTACGGGGGAGTCGGGGCCGGGTAGAGCTGCCGGTACTGCATGGTCGGCCGGTATCCACCGCAACCACCTCCTTCGCGCCGCCGCCCCGGGACGAAACGATCCCGGTGGCCAGTCGCTCACCCTAACATCTGACCGGGCGTCGAAGCCGTGGGGTTTCCCGGAGGTTTCCGAAGGCTTTACGGGATCCTTGTGCGGCCCCGCCGCGAGCGCCCGCGCACCCGCCCGCACGCGGCCCGCGAACCCCCGGGGGTTACGCTCACCGGCATGGCGCACGACTTCCCGCTCTTCGGCGACCCCCACGGCGGCACCTCCCCGGAGCTCTCCCGGGAGGCGGTGCTGGCCGCCGTCGAGGCCCGGCTGATCTCCACCTTCGGCGAGCCGGGCGGCCGCGCCGCGGTCACCTTCCTCGGTGCCGACCGGATCGAGGTGCTGCGCTTCGGCCCGGACGCCGAGGACCTCGTGCGGTACGCCACGCTCGGCATGTCCGCCGCGCCGATGGCCGACCCGACCGCGCCGGTCGCCGACCAGGTGCGCGGCCCGCGCGCCGAACTGGTGCTGACCGTCCGGGGCGGGCGCGACAGCGTGCTGCGCACCCTGGCCACCTTCGCCGCCACCCCCCAGGTCGAGGGCCTGGTGGTGGCCCCGGGCGGCTCGCTGGACCTCGGCTCCCCGCTCTGGGACGGCGCGCCCTTCACCTCGGTGCTCGCGGCCGAACCGGGCGGCCTGGTCGAGGACCTGGAGCTGGCCGAGCCGGCCGATCCGGTCCGCTTCCTGCCGCTGCTGCCGATGACGCCCAACGAGGCGGGCTGGAAGCGGGTGCACGGCGCGGCCGCGCTGCAGGAGCGCTGGCTCGACCAGGGCGCCGACCTGCGCGACCCGAACCGCCGCGGCGTCCGGCTGGACTGACCGCCGCGCGATAGGACGGGGTGCGGCGGCGTCGAACCCCGGGGCGAGGGATCACGAGTCCCCCGCCCCCGCCCCCGCCCCCGCGTCCGTTCAGCGCCCGATCGGCTTGGCACCGGTGGCCTGCGCCAGCAGTGCCCCGTACACCTCGGGGTCGGTGGTGTGTTCGCCGAGCCGGACGGTCTTGCGGGTGCCGTGGTAGTCGCTGGAGCCGGTTACCAGCAGGCCGAGCTCGCCGGCCAGGCCGCGCAGCCGGACCCTGGTGTCCTCGTCGTGGTCGGTGTGGTCGACCTCCAGCCCGGCCAGCCCGGCCGCCGCGAGGTCGGCGATCACCTGGTCGGAGACCGTCCGGCCGCGCTTGACCGCGCCCGGGTGGGCGAACACCGGTACCCCGCCGGCCGCCCGGACCAGCCGGACCGCCGCGACCGGGTCGGTCTCGTGCTTGCGCACGTCCGCCCGCCCGCCGTTGGCCAGCCAGTCGGCGGTGAAGGCGTCCGAGACGGTGGCCACCACGCCCGCCTCGACCAGCGCGCTGGCGATGTGCGGCCGCCCGACCGAGCCGGCCCCGGCGATCCGCCGCACCTGCTCCCAGCTGATGTCCGCGCCGAGCTCCCGGCAGCGCTCCACGATCGCCCGCCCGCGCCGGAACCGGTCGGTGCGCACCAGGTCCCGCTCGCGCGCGAACTCCGGCTCCTCGGGGTCGAACAGGTACGCCAGCAGGTGCATGCTGATGCCGTCCACGGCACAGGACAGCTCGGCGCCCGGGACGACGGTCAGCCGGCTGCCGGCGGGCAGCGCGCGCACCGCCGCGGCGGCCTCGGCGTGGCCGGCCACGGTGTCGTGGTCGGTCAGCGCCACCACGTCGAGGTCCGCGGCGACGGCCGCGGCGACCAGCTCGGCCGGGCTGTCGGTGCCGTCGGAGGCGTTGCTGTGGGCGTGCAGGTCGATGCGCACGGGTCGGGCTCCTGGGGGCTCGTGGGTGCCGCCCAGGATAGGCCAGCGGTCAGCCGAGCAGCCGGGGGGAGAGCGCCCCGCAGGGCAGCAGGTCCAGTTCGGCGCCCGCCTCGCGAAGGTCGGTCAGCACCAGCTCGTCGTACATCACCAGCGCGGACTGCTCGGGCCAGGCGACCGCCCAGAGCCAGAGCCCGCGGGCCTCGCCGGCGAACACCGCGCGGTCGGCCGGGGCGTCCGGGACGTGGAACATCGGAGTGGGCCGCCCGGCGGCCATCAGCTTGGCGTCGGCGGGCTTGTAGAGGCCGACGGAGTCGCCCGGGTCCGGCCCGGGCAGGCCCGCGTAGCGGGCACCGAGGCCGACGCCCAGCTCCTCGGCGATCAGCACCAGCTCGCCGAAGCCGCCGAGCGGGGCCGGTCCGGAGCAGGCGACGGCGGTGGCCCGGGCTCCCGAAACGTCGTCACCGACGTGGGCGATGCCGGTGTAGAGCCAGCCGACCGGGAGCGGCCAGGGCAGCCAGACCGGGACCTGGGAGCGGGCGACGGCGACGCCGAGGGCCTCCACACTCGGGGGCAGCACGGGCTGCATCGGGTGCACGGCTCCGTGCCGGTCGCACTGCCAGGTGTCTGAGAACAGACCGGGGGCGCGGACCCGACCGGCGCACCTCGGGCAGCTTGGCTCGCCCCTCATAGCCGTCAACGCTCCTCCCTCCGGACCGCCGCGTCAAGGACGATCACCCGTACGGAGGGCTCGGCGGCACCTGTCGGTGGCGGACGCCCGGACCGGCACCGGGTGGGCGCGGCGCGGGCGGTTCCCGTTGGGGGATGTCCCGTCCCGGGCGGCGGCAAACGTTCCGGCTCCGACCCCGAACGCACTGACGCCCCGTCATCGGCGAATGCGGTGACGGGGCGTCAGTCGGGTATCGGAACGTCCGGATCGGACGCTCCCGGGTCGTCGGCGGCGGGTGTGGGCTCCGGGTCGGAGGCGCCGCGCCGGGTCAGACGGTCGGGCACGGGCGGATGAGCAGGCGCTCGCCGGTGCGGGCGGCGGCGTCGACGACCTCGCGCACGGTGGCGGCGTCGGCGATCAGGCGGTCGGCGGCGGAGCCGTTGGTGTCGTCGAGCCGGACGATCTCGAAGCGCATGGTCTTCGTCATGGGCGTCTCCTTTCCTGGCCCCGCGGGGCGGGGCGGTCGCGGCTGAGTCGGTATCAGCCCTTTCGGGGTCCTGCGGATCCGGCGGTGAGACCGGACCGGGCGGGTCGTAGTCGCGGGTGCGGCGGTCTGCTGCGGCAAGGGCCCCCTTGCTTGCCTGGTGCGTCCAGTGCCTCGTGAACCACGGTGACGTGGCGGTGCTACCGGGCCGTTGCCCGTCCGTAAAGTCCAGGTTTCGGGAGATTGGCGCCGAGCGGAGGCCGGCGATGATTCCCGGACAGAATCAAAGATTACCGTAACTAACGAATTTTGTCCTGTGTTGAAGCCGGTCGAAGTTGCAGAAGTGGTACAGACCACTTTCGGTGAACCGGGGGAACCGGACCGGTCCGGCGGGCGTCGGCGCCGGCCGCGTCAGCCCCAGAAAGCGGCCAGCGCCTCGGCCGTGGCGGCCGGCCGCTCGGCGTTGGGGGAGTGGCCGGCGTCCGCGACCACCACCCGGCGGGCACCCAGCCGCTCGGCCATCGCGGTCTGCTCCGGGACCGGCCAGGCGTGGTCCCGCACGCCCGACAGCACCAGCAGCGGCAGCCCGGCGGTGGCGGCGGCCAGCTCCGCCACCCGGTCCGGCGCGGCCACCAGATGGCCGCCGGTGACGGACAGCGCCCGCGGCACGTTGGCCAGCCAGCGCCGGTGCAGGAACTCCGCGACGGCCGGTTCCAGGCTCGGCCGCGGCTGCCCGCTCTCCGCCTCCAACTGCCGCATGACCTGCCAGATCTGCTCCAGGTCCATGCCCCGCAGGGCGTCCAGCAGCAGCTCGGTGCGGGCCGCCTCGGCCGGATCGATCGCGCCCGGGCCGGTGGACACCAGGGTCAGCGACCGCCAGGGCAGCGGGCCCTCGGCGGCCGCTGCGAGCACCGCCTCGCGCACCACCTGGCCGCCGAAGGAGTGCCCCAGCAGGTGCAAGGGGGTGCCGTCGGCGGTCAGCGCCCCGGTCAGCGCCCGTACGTCGGCGCCGAGCGCCCCGACGCCGTACGCCGCCGGGTCGTCCGGGCCGCCGGTCTCGTACTGCCCGCGCTGGTCCACGGCCGTCACCCGGTACCCGGCCGCCGCCAGCGGCTCCAGCAGCGCGATGAAGTCCTCCTTGCTGCCGGTGAACCCCGGCACCAGCAGCGCCGAGCCGCGCACCGGCCCGGTCGGCTCCGCCCGCAGCGCCGCGAACTCCCCACGCCCGGTCACCACCCGCTCGGCTCGCGCGCACCGGGGGAGCGTCAGAAACGGCGGCGTGCTCATGGGCTGCTCTCCCTGCTGTCCTGCCGGCGACCCGCCGGTCCGCCGGGGACTCCCCGACGCCCCGAGCCTAGTGACCTGAGGCGGAGGCGGGACGGGACCGCGGCGTGGAACGCCCGAGGGGGCGGGCCCGGCCGGGTGGCCTGGCCCGCCCCCTCGGGGGAGACACGGGGTGTCAGCTCTCCGGGGTGGTCTCCACCGGCGCGGCGACCTTGCGGGCGCGGGTGCGCTTGCGCGGGGCCGGGACCTCGGTGGCGGCCTCGGCGGTCTCGGCGGCCGGGGCCGCCGGGGCGGTCTCGGCGACGGCCTTCGGCTTGCGGGCCCGGGTGGCCTTCTTGGCCGGGGCCGGAGCCTCGGTGGCGTCGGCCTCGGCGGCCGGAGCCGTCTCGGCGGTCTCCGCCTTCGGCTTGCGGGCCCGGGTCGCCTTCTTCACCGGAGCGGGGGCCTCGACGATCGCGGTGGCCTCGGCGACGACGGCCTCGGCGGCCGGAGCCGTCTCGGTGGTCTCCGCCTTCGGCTTGCGGGTCCGGGTGCGGGTGGCCTTCTTCACCGGGGCCGGGGCCTCGGTGACCGCCTCGGCGGCGGCCTCGACCACTGCGGTGGCCTCGGCGACGACGGCCACGACGGCCACGACGGCCTCGGCGACCGGGGTCGACTCGACCGCCACCGCGGCCTCGGCCGAGGCGGCACCGCCGCGCGAGCGGCGACGGCGACGGCGCGGAGCGGCCTCGCCCTCGGCGCCCTCGACGGCCGGGGTCGCCACGGCGGCACCGGTCACGACGGCAGCGGCCTCGCCCTCGGCGCCGACCGCCGTGCCCCGGCGGGTGCGGCGGCGCTCGCGGGTGCGGCGCGGCTGCTGCTCCTCGGTCTCGGCCGTGGCGGCGCCGGCGCCCGGACGGCCGGAGCCGCCCTGGCCGCCGCGTCCACCACGGTCACCGCGCTCACTGCGGTCACCGCGCTCACCGCGACCGCCGCGGCCCGAGCGGGCGCCGCGTCCACCGGTCTCGCCGAGGTCCTCGACCTCCTCCGCGTTGAGCCCGGCGCGGGTCCGCTCCGAGCGCGGCAGGACGCCCTTGGTGCCCGGCGCGATCTTCAGCAGCTCGTACAGGTGCGCGGAGGTGGAGTAGGTCTCCTCCGGGTCGTTGAACGGCAGGTCCAGCGCCTTGTTGATCAGCTGCCAGCGCGGGATGTCGTCCCAGTCGACCAGGGTGACGGCGGTGCCGGAGGCGCCGGCCCGGCCGGTGCGGCCGATCCGGTGCAGGTAGGTCTTCTCGTCCTCGGGGCACTGGTAGTTGATGACGTGGGTGACGCCCTCGACGTCGATGCCGCGGGCCGCGACGTCGGTGCAGACCAGCACGTCGACCTTGCCGTTGCGGAAGGCCCGCAGGGCCTGCTCGCGGGCGCCCTGGCCGAGGTCGCCGTGGACCGCGCCGGCCGCGAAGCCGCGCTGGGTCAGCTGGTCGGAGACGTCGGCGGCGGTGCGCTTGGTGCGGCAGAAGATCATCGCCAGCCCGCGGCCGTCGGCCTGCAGGATGCGCGAGACCATCTCGACCTTGTCCAGCGAGTGCGCACGGAAGATGTGCTGCTCGATGTTGGCGACGGTCGCGCCGGTGTCGTCCGGGGCGGCGGCCCGGATGTGGGTCGGCTGGCTCATGTACCGGCGGGCGAGGTTGATGACCTGGCCCGGCATGGTGGCCGAGAACAGCAGGGTCTGCCGCTTGGCCGGCAGCATGGTGATGATCTTCTCGACGTCCGGCAGGAAGCCGAGGTCGAGCATCTCGTCGGCCTCGTCCAGGACCAGCGCGCGGACCTTGGACAGGTTGAGCTTCTTCTGCCCGGCCAGGTCCAGCAGGCGGCCCGGGGTGCCGACCACGATGTCGACGCCCTTGGTGAGCGCCTCCACCTGCGGCTCGTACGCCCGGCCGCCGTAGACGGCGAGGACGCGCACGTTGCGCACCTTGCCGGCGGTCTGGAGGTCGTTGGTGACCTGGGTGCACAGCTCGCGGGTCGGGACGACGATCAGCGCCTGCGGGAAGTCGGAGAGCTGGTCCTCGGTGGCCCGGCCGGCGTCCACGTCGGCGCGCACGATGGCCCGCTCGATCAGCGGGAGGCCGAAGCCGAGGGTCTTGCCGGTGCCGGTCTTGGCCTGGCCGATGACGTCGTGGCCGGTCAGCGCGACCGGCAGGGTCATCTCCTGGATGGGGAAGGGGTGGACGATGCCGACGGACTCGAGCGCCTCGGCGGTCTCCGGGAGGATCCCCAGTTCCCGGAACGTCGTCTTGATGGGTTCAGCGGTGGTGGACAGGGTGCTGCCTCTTCCGTTTTCGAAAGGGCCGAGAGCGAGCGGCGGGCGGGCAGCCGCGCGGCTGCCTACGGGCCTGGGCGGCCCTGATACAGCTGCGCGGACGCACAACCGCGCCGGTCCCTGCGGCCGGCCGGTGCGCGCTGCCCTGGTGCGGGGCGCGTCGCCGGCGGCGTCGGGGAGGATTCCCGTGAGGGACCTGCGCGGGACCTCCGCCTCGGGGCGTGGTCTCGGCGGCCCTCGCTCGGCCACTGATGCGGTGCCAAGGCTTGAAGTCCAAGCCATGGTCGGAGCCGATCGGCTCTCCGACCGGGCATCCGCGTACGTGAGTACCCGTGCCTCCGGTGCGGACACGTCCGGCTGGACGGTGCCACTACGGAGGGTTCGCGCGGGGTACCGAGACGGCGGTGACACCATGCGAACACGACGGGCTCCGTACCACCATACAGTCAGGCGACGACTCGAACACGTGACGCGTCTGACATTGCCCCCGGCAACTGCCACCGGAGCGGCAGGTCCGGCCGGTCACCGGGCGTGCCCGGGCACGGGGCGGCGGGGCGGGACTAAAGTTGCGGGTCATGGAGACCCATGGTGAGACGCAGGACGCGGCGGCCGGCTCGATCGGGGACTGGGCCGCGTGCTCGGCCGACCCCGGCTACCGGGCGGCGGTGCTGGACCTGCTCGGCGCGCTCGCGTACGGCGAGCTCAGCGCCTTCGAGCGGCTCGCCGAGGACGCCAAGCTGGCGCCCGACCTCGCCGACAAGGCGGCGCTCGCCCGGATGGCCTCCGCCGAGTTCCAGCACTACCAGCGGCTGCACGACCGGCTGGCCGAGGTCGGCGCCGACCCGCAGGAAGCGATGCGGCCCTTCGTCGAGCCGCTGGAGCTGTTCCACCGGATGACGGCGCCCTCGGACTGGCTGGAGGGCCTGGTCAAGGCCTACGTCGGCGACGCCATCGCGACCGACTTCTACCGCGAGGTGGCCGTCCGGCTGGACGACGACACCCGTGACCTGGTGCTGAGCGTGATGTCCGACACCGGCCACGCCCAGTTCGCCGTGGACAAGGTCCGCCAGGCCATCGAGGCCGACCCGCGGGCCGGCGGCCGGCTCGCCCTGTGGGGCCGGCGGCTGATGGGCGAGGCGCTCAGCCAGGCCCAGCGGGTCGTCGCCGAGCGCGACGCGCTGTCCAACCTGCTGGTCGGCGGCGTGCAGGTGCAGGGCTTCGACTTGGTCGAGGTCAGCAAGATGTTCAACCGGATCACCGAGGCGCACACCAAGCGGATGGCCGCCCTCGGCCTGGCCTCCTAGGAGGTCGTGGAGCCGCCGGCGGGGTTCCTCAGGCCGCCCGGTGCCGCCGCGACGCGCGGTGGGCGCCGGGCCGGTGCGGGTGGTGCCGGTGCGCCCGGGCGCGCCCGGCGGCGAGATCCGGCCGGGCCAGCAGCGAGGTGAGCACGCCCGCGGCCACCGCCGCGGCCGCGACGGACACCGCGGGCTGGCGCCCGTCCACGCCGAAGTGCGCGACCACCCCGCCGACCAGCGCCGCCGCCAGCGCGGTGCCCAGTGTCAGGGCCCGGGCGGCGCGGAAGTACGCGGGCAGGGCCAGCAGGGCGGCGCCGCCCGTGACCAGGCCGACGAGGGCGAAGGCGATCGACTCGACCAGCAAGGCTGCCTCCCGGGGGAACGGGCGTGCGGCACCGGCGCCGCACCCTCGCCGTACCCCGCCCCACCCGGTCGTACACGCGACGGTGCCCCGCTCCCTCGCGGGAACGGGGCACCGGACGATCCTGTGCGGCGACGCCTCAGGCGGTGCCGAAGCCGACCTTGCGGGAGGCCGACTCGCCGATCTCCACGTACGCCAGGCGCTCGGCCGGGACGATGATGCGACGGCCGTGCTCGTCGGACAGCGCGAAGATCTTCTCCGAGCCCTCCAGTGCCTTCGCGACCGCGCTCTGGACCTCATCGGCAGTCTGCGAGCTCTCGATCACGATCTCGCGAGGCGCGTTCTGCACGCCGATCTTGACCTCCACGGCTTCCGTCCCTCCGGGGTTGCAGCCTCCACGCACGGGCACCGGACCGCCTGGGACAAGCGTTCGCGGCGACCGTGCCGTACGGCTTCACCATAGAGCACCGGATCCCCGGCCCGACGAAGGTCGGTGGATCAGCCCTGGTGGGCGGCACCCTCGCCGGACTGGTCGCCCGGGTGCATCGGGAAGCCCTTCAGGCCGCGCCAGGACAGGCTGGCGACCAGCCGCACCGCCTCGTCGCGGGGGATCTCCAGGCCCTGCGAGAGCCAGTACCGGGCGGTGATCTGGGCCAGGCCGCAGACCCCGGCGGCGAGCAGCTTGGACTCCGCCTCGGGCAGGTCGGTGTCCTCCTGGATCACCTTGCTGACCAGCGTCGCGCTCGCCTCGGAGGCCCGCTCGACGCGCTCGCGCACGGCCGGCTCGTTGGTCAGGTCCGACTCGAAGACCAGCCGGAAGGCGCCGGACTCGCTGGAGACGTAGTTGAAGTACGCCTCCATGGTGTTGGCCACCCGCTGCTTGTTGTCGTTGGTCGCCGACAGCGCCTCGCGGGTCGACTCGACCAGGGCGTCGCAGTGCTTGTCCAGCAGCGCCAGGTAGAGCTCCAGCTTCCCGGGGAAGTGCTGGTAGAGCACCGGCTTGCTCACCCCGGCGCGGTCGGCGATGTCGTCCATGGCGGCCGCGTGGTAGCCCTGCGCGACGAACACCTCCTGGGCGGCACCGAGCAGTTGTTCACGGCGGGCGCTTCGCGGCAGGCGGGCACCGCGCGGGCGCTCCTGCGCCTCCTGGATGGCCGTCACGGCGCTCCTCACTTCGGGGTCTGTTCGCTGCTGCAGGATGGCCGATTCTACTTTTCGGTAACCGCGCCCGCGTTCGGCGAAGGCGAGAAAAGACGATCGGCCTGGTTGTCAGGAGCCCACAATACGGCGCTGACCTCGGCCTCGGCAGTGGTGGGACGGAGGCGGCCCACGGCCCGACCACCCCGGCGCTTCCGGGGCGGGGCTCACTACCATCGTCCACCATGAGCAGCGCTGAGCAGCAGGTACGTACGGTCGAGGTCCCCGGCGCGGTGCTCGCGGTGCACCGGCCCGCCGCCGACGGCGTCGCCGACGGGCGCGAGCCCGGGCTCTTCGTGCACGGCCTCGGCGGCTCGGCCGCCAACTGGGAGGCCCTGATGGGCCGGCTCTCCGGGCACGTCGACGGCGAGGCCGTGGACCTGCCCGGCTTCGGCCGCTCCCACCCGCCCACCGACGGCAACCTCACCGTCTCCGGCCACGTCCGCGCGGTGATCGGCTACCTGGAGGCCTCCGGCCGCGGCCCGGTCCACCTGTTCGGCAACTCGCTGGGCGGCGCGGTCGCCGTCCGGCTGGCGGCCGTGCGCCCGGACCTGGTGCGCAGCCTCACCCTGGTCTCCCCGGCGCTGCCCGAGCTGCCCCCGCAGCGCTCCGCCTGGCCGACCGGTCTGCTCGCGGTGCCCGGCGTGCCCGCGGTGCTGCGCCGGCTGTCCGCGGGCGGGCGCGACGCGGAGGCGGCCACCGAGGACCTGCTGCGGCTGGTCTACGGCGCTCCGGAGAGCCTGAGCCCGGAGACCCGGGCCCAGGCGGTCGCCGAGTACCGGCGCCGGCTGGAGGTGCCGCACGCGATGCAGGCGCTGGTCGGCTCGGCCCGCGGCATCGTCTCGGCGTACACCGAGCGCGGCGACCAGGCGCTGTGGCGGCAGGCGGAGCGGGTCGGGGCGCCGGTGCTGCTGGTGTACGGGCTGCGCGACAAGCTGGTCTCCTACCGCTCGGCCCGCCGCGCCTGCGCGGCCTTCACGGACGCCCGGCTGCTGGTGCTGCCGGAATCCGGGCACGTGGCGATGATGGAGCACCCCGACGAGGTCGCCCGGGCGGTACGGGAGCTGATCGCGCACACCACCGGCTGAGCGCACGTCACCGGCCGAGCGCACGGCGCGGGTGGGGCGCGCGCCGCGGCGGGCCGATCGCGCGCCCGGGCGGGGCCGCGCGGGCGGCCGCGCATACCGCCCGGTAACGGCCCGGATCGGGTCGAGGTCACGGCGGTTCACTCGATCAGGTGGCAGGCAGGCATGTGACCGATGGATCGGCCAGGGCCGGTCCTACCTTTCTGCTGTCGGACCGAACAGGTGTGGGGGAGTCGCGGCCGCCGGAGGAACCGGAGGGCGGCCGCGGCCGAGGGGTTCCGGCGGGCCGGGCCCGACCGCCGAAGCGGGCGGGAGCCCGGGGGAACGGAACGCGGCGCGGCCGCGACCGGGCCGCCGGCGGGCCGCACGGAGGCACCGCGGCGCCGACCCGGGCCGACCGGACCTCCCTTCCCCGACCGTTCCCGCCGTCGTGCGGGGGCGCCCCGGGCGACCGCCCGGGCCGCCCGGAAATCCGTCGATCCGTCCGTGATCCCGCCCAGCGAATCCGCTCTGCCCTGGAGGTCTCCCGTGCGCGTTGCCCTGCTCACCGAGGGTGTCCGTCCGCATTCCCGGCGTGGTGCCGGGGGCTGGTGCGAGCGGCTGGCCGAGGGCCTGCCGGAGCACGGGTTCGAGCTGTACCTGCTGACCGGCCCGCGGCCGGGGCCGGTCCGGCGGGCCCCGGACACCGCGGAGCGGCTGCCGGCCGTCCTGCGCGGCCCGCACGAGCTGGCGCTGTGGGGGCGCCGGCCGGGCGGCCGGGCGCCGGGCGCGGTGCGCAGACGCCGGTACGCCGGGGCGTACGAACAACTGGTGCGGGCCCTGGTGCTGCCCGCGGAGAGAGCCGGCTTCGGGCCCGGGCTGTACCGGCTGGCGGCGCTCGCCCGGGAGGACGGCACGCTGCCCGCCTTCCTGGCCTCCGCGCACGCCCGCCGGCTGCTGGAGCGGACCTGGCGGCTGCCCGGCGCGGACACCTCGGCCGGGCAGCCGCTGGTGTGCGACGTGCTGGTCGCGGCGGACCTGCTGGAGCAGTGCCTGCGCCCGCTGTCCGCGCCCTGGTACGGCACCGGCCCCGGCGGCCTCGGCGCGGCCGACCTGTGCCACGTGGTCGGCGGCGGTCCGGCCGCGCTGCCCGCCCTGGTGGCCCGGCACCTGCACGGGGTGCCGTTCGTGGTCACCGAGCACGGCCTGCACCTGCGCGAGCAGTACCTCGGCTACCGCGAGGCGCCGTACCGGTGGCCGGTCCGCGCCCTGCTGCTGTCCTTCTTCCGGGCGCTCACCGGGGAGACCTACCGGCAGGCCGCGATACTCACCCCCGGCAGTGCCCACGACCAGCAGTGGCAGCGCCGCTGCGGGGCCGACCCGGCGCGCACCCGGGTGGTGTACGAGGGCACGCCGGCGGTGGACCGCCCGGCCGCCGGGCCGGAGCCCGCGGCGCCGACCCTGGTGTGGACGGGCGCGCTGGAGCCGGGCCGGGACCTCGAACTCGCGCTGCACGCCCTCGCCCGGGTCCGCGCCGAACTGCCCGGCGCCCGGCTGGTGGTGTACGGCGAGGAGGCGGCGCCCGGCTACCGGGCGCACTGCGCGGCGGTGGCCGAACGGCTGGGAGTGGCCCCGGCGGTGGACTTCGCCGGGCGGCCCGGCTCCCTCGCCGGGGCCTGGGAGTCGGGCACGGTGACGGTCTTCTCGGGGCTCTCCCAGCGCAGCCCCCGGCTGCTCGCGGACGCGATGCTCAGCGGCCGGGCGGTGGTCTCCACCGATGTCGGGGTGGCCCGCGAGGTGGTCGGGCCGACCGGGCTGCTGGTGCCCGCCCGCGATCCGCGCGCCCTGGCCGGCGCCTGCCTGGCGCTGCTGCGCGACGAGGAGCGGCGGGGCCGGCTCGGGCTGGCCGGGCGGCTGCGGGCGCAGGAACGCTTCGCCGTGGAGCCGGTGATCGGCGCGTTCCGGGAGATCTACCTGGAGCTGGTCTCGCAGTACCCGGCCTTCCCCGGCGGCGGGGGCGGCGGAGAGGGCGGGCCCGCGCCGCGCCCGTTCGCCCGTCCCGCCGAGTACTGGCTGGCCGACGGCCCGCGCGGGGGCGGCACCCCGGAGGAGGGGAACGCGAACCCGGACGGGGTGCGGGAGCCGGCCGGGCGGCGGGCCGAACTCGCGGAGGCCCGCTGATGCCGGGCGGGACCCTGCTCGGCGGCAGCGCGGACCCGGTGCGCGAGGTGATGGCGGAGCACCGCGGGCTGTGCGAGCGCGCCGTCGACCCGCTGGAGATCGCCGCCGGGCTGGAGGAGGCCGGGCTCGGCCCGGACGCCGCCGCCCGCTGCCGGCACGCCGACCTCTTCTCGCTGGCCGAGGAGCTGTACGCCCGGGTGCCCCGCCGCCCGTCGGCGCCCCGGCCGGTGGAGCGGCGGTCGGGCGGAGCCGCCGCCCGGGCCGCGCTGACCGCCGCCGCGCTGGCCGCGCTGCCCTGCGCGGGGGTGGCCGCGCTCGGGCCGCGCTGGCCGGTGCTGCTGTCCGCCGCCGTCCCGCTGGTGCTGCTGCCCGCGCTGACCGCGCCGCCCCCGGCCGATCCCGGCTCGCCGTGCGCCGGACCCGTCCGCCCGCCGGACGCCCTGGGGCCGGGGCCGGCCGGGGCACCGGCGCCCCGGCCGCTCCCGGGATCCCGGCTGCGCCCGGCGGCGCTGGGCCACGGGCTGGGCCTGGCCGCGCTGCTGCTGCTCCCCTCGGCCGTACCGGGCGGGGACCGTCCGCGGGCCGTCGCGCTGGTGCTGGCGGCGGCGGTCTCGGCCGGGGCGGCCGAGCGGACGGCCCGCTGGTACCGGCAGGTCGGCCGCGGCCACCTGGGCACGGCGGGCACCCTGGCCGAGTTCCGGGCCCGGATGCGGCCGGTGCTCCCGGTCGCGCTGGCCCTGCACTTGGCGGTGCTCGGGGTGCTGAGCTTCGCCGCGCTGGCCGTGCTGGCGGTCGTCGCGCCGCGCCCCGGGCCGGGCCACGGCGGCGGGCCGCTGCACCTGGCGGTCGAGCGGGCCGGCCCCGCCCAGTGGGCGGCGCAGGGCGTGCTGGGCCTGCTGCTGGTGCTGCCGGTGCTGCTGGCGCGGTGCGGCCGGACGGCCGCCGCCGCGGCGGCGGCGTCGGCCGGGGCCGCCGCGGTGCTCGGGCCGCTCGCCCTGGGGCGCTCCGCCCCGGAGGCCTGGCTGCTCGGCGGCGGCCCCGTCGCGGCGGCGCTGCTGGCGTACGCCGGGGCGGTGCTCGGCCGGGCCGGCTCGCACCGCTGAGCGCCGTCCGCCGACACCGTCCACCCGCTCCGTCGCTCCACCGCGGGGATCCGCCGCGTGATCCCCGCTCTCGTCCCGTTCGTTGAACTCAGTCCGCCAGGTCGTCCCGAACTGGCTTCGTGGAAGGACACCCCCGATGAGGGTGCTGCTGCTGGGCGCCGACGGCTTCATCGGCCGCCGGGTCACCGATCGTCTGCTGATGGACCAGGAGTTGCAGGTGACGGTGCTCGGCCGGCGCGACTCGGCCGACATCCGCTTCGACCTGACCACGGGGAGCCCGGGCGCGCTGGCCCGGTTCCTGGACGCGGTCGCGCCGCAGGTGGTGATCAACTGCGCGGGCGCCACCTACGGCAGCTCGCGCACCCTGATCCGGTCGAACACGCTGGCCGTCGCGACCGTCTGCGAGGCCATCCGGCGAAGCCGGGAGCCGGCCCGGCTGGTGCACGTCGGCTCGGCCGCCGAGTACGGGCCGGTGCCCGGCGGGGTGCCGGTGTCCGAGCAGGCCGAGCCACGGCCGGTCGGCCCGTACGGGGTGTCCAAGCTGGCCGGGACGGAGCTGGTGCTGGCCTCCGGGCTGGACGCGGCGGTGCTGCGGGTGTTCGACGTGGTGGGCCCGGGGGCGCCGACCGCCTCGCTGTTCGGGCGGCTGGCCGAGGGCCTGCGGCGGGCGCTGGAGCGGGACGAGCACCAGGTGCGGATGCCGGACCTGTCCGGATACCGGGATTTCGTGGACGTGCGGGACGTCGCGCGGGCCGTCCGGGCGGCCGCGGTGTCGGCCGCCACCGGCGTGATCAACATCGGCAGCGGGCACGCCGTGCGGGCCCGGGACGCGGCCCAGCTGCTGGTGCGGGCCTCCGGCTTCGAGGGGCAGATCGTCGAGGAGAACCGGCAGGTCCTGCTGCCCGCGCAGGCCGCCGGGGCGGGCGGCGACCACCTGCCCGGCCACCACCTGCCGGGGCACCGGCCGGAGGGGCACCGGCCGGAGGGCCGGGCGGTGCCGGGCGAGCCGGTGCCGTGGCGGCAGGCGGACGTGCGCACCGCCCGGGACCGTCTCGGATGGCGGACGCAGGTGCCGCTGGAGGAGTCGCTGGGCGACGTGTGGCTGGAGACGGCCTGCCGGGTGTGAGCGTGCCGCGCGGTGCCCCGGGCCCGTCAACCACGGGCTCGGGGCGCTTTTCCGGGGCCCCGCCGCCGGTTCCACGATCCGGTGCCGCCCGTCTCGCCCATCGGACGGGCTGTCTCGGAATAGCGAGGGGGCGTGACACTGTTGGCCTAGACAGCCACCCGAGTGGCGGAGCAGCAACCCGCAGCGCGGTTGGCCCTGGCCACCCGAACAAGACCCATCGGAGTCCCCGTGTCGTTGCCACCCCTGGTCGAGCCGGCCGCCGAGCTCACCGTTGACGAGGTCCGCCGGTACTCCCGCCACCTGATCATCCCGGACGTGGGCATGGCGGGGCAGAAGCGGCTGAAGAACGCCAAGGTGCTGTGCGTCGGCGCCGGCGGCCTCGGCTCGCCGGCCCTGCTGTACCTGGCCGCCGCCGGTGTCGGCACGCTGGGCATCGTCGAGTTCGACGTGGTCGACGAGTCGAACCTGCAGCGCCAGGTGATCCACGGTCAGTCGGACGTCGGCCGGTCCAAGGCGGAGTCGGCCCGCGACTCGGTCAAGGAGATCAACCCGTACGTCGACGTGGTGCTGCACGAGGAGCGCCTCGACAACTCCAACGTCATGGAGATCTTCTCCGGCTACGACCTGATCGTGGACGGCACCGACAACTTCGCCACCCGCTACCTGGTGAACGACGCCGCGGTGCTGCTCGGCAAGCCGTACGTGTGGGGCTCGATCTACCGCTTCGACGGCCAGGCCAGCGTGTTCTGGGCCGAGCACGGCCCCTGCTACCGCTGCCTCTACCCGGAGGCCCCGCCGGCGGGCATGGTCCCCTCCTGCGCCGAGGGCGGCGTGCTGGGCGTGCTGTGCGCGTCCATCGGCTCGATCCAGGTCAACGAGGCGATCAAGCTGCTCGCCGGCATCGGCGACCCGCTGGTCGGCCGGCTGGTGATCTACGACGCCCTGGAGATGAACTACCGCCAGGTGAAGGTCCGCAAGGACCCGAACTGCGCCGTCTGCGGCGAGAACCCGACGGTCACCGAGCTGATCGACTACGAGGCCTTCTGCGGCGTCGTGTCGGAGGAGGCGCAGGCCGCCGCCGCCGGTTCGACCATCACCTCGCAGCAGCTCAAGCAGTGGCAGGACGACAAGGAGGACATCTACCTCATCGACGTCCGCGAGCCCGGCGAGTACGAGATCGTCAACATCCCCGGCGCGGTGCTGATCCCGAAGAACGAGTTCCTGATGGGCGACGCGCTGGAGAAGCTGCCGCAGGACAGGAAGATCGTGCTGCACTGCAAGTCGGGCGTGCGCTCGGCCGAGGTGCTGGCCGTGGTGAAGGCCGCCGGCTTCGGCAACGCCGTGCACCTGGGCGGCGGCGTGCTCGGCTGGGTGAACCAGATCGAGCCGCACAAGCCGGTCTACTGACCGACGCCCCCACCGTGGAAGGGCCCGCCGTCCGGCGGGCCCTTTTCCGTGCTCCGGTGCGCGCGGGGAGGTCGGCGGCGCCCGGGGCGGCTCAGAGCGCCTTCTTGCGCTGGAGCACGTTGTAGGCGATCCAGCCCGGCAGCACCGGCAGCCAGAAGGTGAGCGCCCGGTAGAGGAAGACCGCCGGGGTGGCGATCGTGGGGGAGACGTCGGCGACGGTCAGGGCGCCGATCAGGGCGACCTCGACCGGGCCGATGCCGCCGGGGGTGGGGATCGCCGAGCCGGCCGCGTTGGCGGTCAGGAAGACCACCGCGACGGCCGAGAAGCTGACGTCGCCACCGAAGGCCTGCACCGAGAAGTCCAGGCAGGCGGTGAAGGAGAGGGTCAGCAGCAGGATGCCGCCGAAGCCGGTGACCAGCTTGCTGGGCGTCTGCATCAGGTCGAGCATCCGCGGCACCACGCCGAAGAACAGCGAGCGCAGCCGGCCCAGCACGAACCGGCGCAGCGGCGCGACGGCGGCCACCACCAGGGCGAGCACGGCGGCGCTCAGCACGCCGATGATCACCGCGCGGGAGGCGGAGAGGTCGCCGTTGGTCTGGCTGCCGGTGATCAGGCCGAAGCTGAACAGCAGCAGCAGGTGCCCGGCCAGGCCCGCCAGTTGGGAGGCGCCGACCGAGGCCACCGCCTGGCCCGAGCGGATGCCGGCCCGCTGCAGGTACCGGGTGTTGAGCGCGATGCCGCCGATCGCGGCGGGGGCGACCAGCTTGACGAAGGAGCCGGCCAGCTGGGCGGCGACGGTGCGCCGGAACGGCAGCCGCTCGGGGACGAAGCCGGTCAGGCTCATCGCGGCGGCGACGTAGCTGAAGGCGGCGGCGAGCAGGGCGGCCGCGGCCCACGCCCAGTTCATCTGGGAGAGCTTCAGCTGGGCCGGCTTGATGGTGGTCAGGGCCAGGTAGGCGGCGAAGGTCAGCGCGATCACCATGATCAGGCTCTTCGGCTTCAGCCGTTCCAGCTTGACCGGGGCCATCGGGGCCTCGGGGGCGATCTGGAGGATCTGGCCGCGGATGCGGCTCAGCAGGTCCTCGCCGGCCACCGCGATGTCCTCCTCGGCCTGCTGCTGGGTGCGCTCGCCGGCCGCGACCTGCTCCAGCGCCCTGGCCCGGGCGGCGGTCTTGCGCTCCTTGGTGAGCTTGGCGAGGTCGACCCGGGTGGAGCGGCTCATCCCGACCGGCTGGAGCAGCGGCAGCGCCTGGGCGACCCGCTCGGCGCCGAGCACCGCGTTGGCGGTGGCGACGGCGCGCTCCGGGCCGATCCGCAGCGCGAAGGTGGTGAGCAGCTGGGCGACGTCGATGCGCAGCGTCAGGTCGGTGGCGGCGATGTCGCCGCCGGAGAGGTTGACCAGGCAGCCGGTGCGCTCGTCCACCACCAGCAGCGACTCGCCGGTGAGCCGGCGGTGGGCGATCCGGCGCTCGTGCAGGGCGGCCACCGACTGCCAGACCGAGGCCATCACCGGGTCGGTGACCTCCTCGTCGGCCAGCTCGTCCAGGGTGCGGCCCTCGACGTTCTCGTACACCAGGATCGCGGCGTCCGGGCCGAGCTCGGAGGTGGCGACCAGCTGCGGCGCGCGGGCGCCCGAGGCGGCCGCCGCGTACGCGATCAGGGCCTCCTGCTCCAGCGCCTGGCGCAGCGACTGGGGGCTGCGGCGCACCGCGACCGAGCGCAGCCGCAGCCGCCGCCAGGCCCGGTAGAAGAAGCCGGAGGCCTGCTGCTCGCGGTCGATGATGTGCACGTCCAGCGGGGGCCCGCCCTGCTGGGTGACGTGGTAGCGGCGGGTGCCGCCGGGGGCGTCGGGGGCGCGCACGGCGCCGGCCGGGGTGAAGCCGACCTTGCGCAGGCCGATCATCAGGTGCTGGCCGGTGGGCCGGATGTTGGGGGAGCCGATCGCGTACAGCGTGCCGTAGGCGACGGACCAGCCGATCAGCACGGTGAGCATCAGCGACAGCGGGGTGGTGTAGCCGCCGAGCAGCTCGGTGACCCCGCTGAAGACCACCACCACCCACAGGGCGACCCGCCAGCGGGGTCTGCTCGACATGCCGACGGCGGTCATGTAGGCGATCACCGGGGCGAGGTAGCCGTGCACCGGGTCGGTGAGGGTGCCGTTGCTGTCCAGGGGCAGCCTGGTCAGCGCGTCCCGGGTGTGTTCGGAGGCGCCCTCGGCCACCCACCAGTCGATGCCGAGCGAGACGCCGTACGCCAGCACCGAGGCGAGCACGCCGTCGGCGACCCGCAGGCCGTCGCGTTTGATCAGCCGTTCGACGGCGAAGGCCAGCGGCACGGCGAGCACCGCGACGCTGGAGAGCAGGCCGGTGATGGTGGAGAACACCGCGGAGAAGTGCGGCGCGTTGGAGGCGATGTCCTGCTCGATGCCGCTGGTGGTCCCGGTGGCGATGCCGGCCAGCACGAAGACGGCGACTATCCCGAGGACGCCGGCCAGGAAGCGGATCAGGTCGGACGGGCGGTGCGCGCGGGCGGCGAGCAGCGGCTCGTCGACGTCCAGGTGCGGGGCCTCGTCCAGCGGGTCGTGGTCCGGCGGCTCGTGGTCCGGCGGCCGGCTGTCCTCGGGCGGGACGGCGGGGGCCTTCGGGAGCGCCGGCTCCGGGGCCGAGGTGGTCTCGGCCGCGGGAGGGCCGGGCTGTTCGGGGGCCTTCGCGGGTGCGGGGGTCTTGATCGTTCGGTCCTTGATCAGGGAGACTTCCGGCGTCGGGCCCGGTCCGGGCCGGCCTTCGCTCTCGTTCCCGGGCGTCGACGGCACGGCGGAGGCGGACTCGTCGGAGTCCTTGTCCACGCCCACGTCAGCCGTCCCGGTCATCTGGTCTTGTCCTCGTATCACCACTCACCGCCCCGGAAGATGGTGGCATGCCCCGGCGTCCCGTGCGGGACAGGGGGCGGATCGGGCGCGGCGGATCGTACGCACCGGGCCACGGACGCGCCCCTGTAAGGAAGAATGCCGCAGGTGACGGACGCAACACACGACGGTCTTCCGGACGCCCTGCCGCCGTTCGCCGAACTGGTGCTCGACCTGACCGAGCGGATTCCACCCGGCAGGGTGATGACCTACGGCGACGTCGCCGAATACCTCGGCCAGGGCGGCCCCCGGCAGGTCGGCCGGGTGATGGCACTGTACGGCGGCTCGGTGCCCTGGTGGCGGGTGATCCGCGCGGACGGCCGCCTGCTGCCCGGGCACGAGCAGCGCGCCCTCGCCCACTACGGCGACGAGGGAACCCCGCTGCGCGAACTCGCCGACCCGCCCCGGGTCGACCTGAAGCGGGCCCGCTGGGACGGCGCGCAGGCGTAGGCCCGGCCCGGGTCGCATTGTGCCGAAACCGCCGCGCGGACGGGAATGACGGGGCAGGATCGTAGGCTCGGTACGGGCGGGCCCGACGGGTCCGCCTCCGCCGTGCCCCACCGTTCGACCCCCAGGACCAGTTCGTGAGCTCCCCCTACCGGCTCGTGCGCAGCCCGCTCGTCCAGCCCGACCCACCCGTGCTGGACGCCTACCAGCGCGCCGTGGTCGAGCACACCGGCGGGCCGCTGCTGGTGCTGGCCGGACCGGGCACGGGAAAGACCACCACCCTGGTCGAGGCGGTCGCCCGGCGGATCGAGGACGGCACCGACCCCGAGCGGATCCTCGTCCTCACCTTCGGCCGCAAGGCCGCCACCGAACTGCGCGACCGGATGTCCGGCCGGCTCGGCGGCTCGGCCGCCGCCCCGCAGGCCACCACCTTCCACTCCTTCTGCTACGCCCTGCTGCGCGCCCACCAGGACCCGGCGGACTACGCCGAGCCGCTGCGGCTGCTCTCCGGCCCCGAGCAGGACGTCATGGTCCGCGAGCTGCTGGCCGGCGGCGCCGAGGACGCCAAGCACGGCAGCACCCGCATCGAGTGGCCGCTGGACCTGCGGGCCTGCCTGACCACCCGCGGCTTCGCCGACGAGGTCCGCGCCGTCCTCGCCCGCAGCCGCGAACTCGGCCTCGGCGAAGCCGAACTGGAACGCTTCGCGCAGGGCGTCCAGCGCCCCGACTGGGCCGCCGCCGCGCACTTCCTGGCCGACTACCTCGACGTCCTCGACCTGCGCGGCGTCCTCGACTACGCCGAACTCGTCCACCGCGCCGTGCTGCTCGCCGAGCGCCCCGAGGTCGGCGAGCAGCTGCGGCGGCGCTACGAGGTCGTCTTCGTCGACGAGTACCAGGACACCGACCCCTCCCAGGTCCGGCTGCTGCGCCAGCTGGCCGGTGGCGGCCGCGACCTCGTCGCGGTCGGCGACCCGGACCAGTCGATCTACGCCTTCCGCGGCGCCGACATCAACGGCATCCTCGACTTCCCGCAGGCCTTCCGGCGGGCCGACGGCAGCCCCGCCGAGGTCAAGGTGCTGCGGGTCTCCCGCCGCTCCGGCGCCGTGCTGCTCGCCGCCTCCCGGGAAGTCGCCCGCCGGATGCCGATGGGCCGGCTGCCCGCCGACAAGCTCGCCCAGCACCGCGCCCTGCTGCCCTCCCGCGAGGGCGGCAGGGTCGAGGTCTACACCTACCCGACCCCCGGCGCCGAGCTGGACTCGATCGCCGACCTGCTGCGCCGCGCCCACCTGGAGGACGGCGTGCCCTGGGGCGAGATGGCCGTGCTCGTCCGGGCCGGCGCCCGCTCCATCCCCGGGGTGCGGCGGGCGCTCGGCGCGGCCGGCGTCCCGCTGGAGATCGACGGCGACGACCTGCCGCTGCGCGAGGAGCCGGCCGTCGCCCAGCTGCTGCTCGCCCTGCGGGCCTGCGCCGAGCAGGCCGCCCGGGACAAGCAGGGCGACCCGGACGCCCCCGACCCGCTCACCACCGACGTGGCGCACGCCCTGCTCACCGGCCCGCTCGGCGGCCTCGACGGCTCCGACCTGCGCCGGCTCGGCCGCGCCCTGCGCGAGGAGGAACGCGCCGCGCTGCGCGCCGATGGCCGCCCCGCCGCCGTCCCGCGCCCGGCCGCCGAACTGATCCGCGAGGCCCTCGCCGAACCCGAGCGCCTCGTCGCCCTCGACCCCGCGCACGCCCGCCGCGCCCGCGACCTCGGCACCCTGCTGCGCAAGGTCCGCGAACAGCTGGCCGGCGGCTGCACCGCCGAGGAGGCGCTCTGGGAGCTGTGGGACGGCAGCCGGCGCTGGCGCGAGCGGCTGGAACGGGCCGCCCTGCGCGGCGGCGCGGCCGGCCGCAACGCCGACCGCGACCTGGACGCGCTGTGCGCCCTGTTCGAGACCGCCGCCCGGGCCGAGGAGCAGGTCACCGGCCACCGCAGCGCCCTGGACCTGCTCGCCGAACTCGAAGCCCAGGACATCGCCGCCGACACCCTCACCGTCCGGGCGGTGCGCCCCGAGGCGGTGCGCCTGATGACGGCCCACCGCTCCAAGGGCCTGGAGTGGCGCCTGGTCGTGGTGGCCGGCGTCCAGGACGGCCTCTGGCCCGACCTGCGCCGCCGCGGCTCCCTGCTGGAGGCCGACCGGATCGGCCGCGACGGCCTCGCCGAACCGCTCTCCCCGGGCGCCCTGCTCGGCGAGGAGCGCCGGCTCTTCTACGTCGCCGCGACCCGCGCCAAGGAGCGGCTGATCGTCACCGCCGTCAAGGCCCCCGCCGACGACGGCGACGAACCGTCCCGCTTCCTGCGCGAGCTCTACCGCGAGGACGTCGACCCCCGGACCGGCAAGGTGGTCCGCCGCACCCCGCCGGTCACCGTCGAGGACGTCACCCACCGCCCGCGCCGCCCGCTGTCCGTCGCCGCACTGGTCGCCGAACTGCGCGCCGTCACCGTCGACCCCGCCCGCTCGCCCGAACTGCGCCGCGCCGCCGCCGAACGGCTCGCCACCCTGGCCGCCGCCACCGACGAGGACGGGCTGCCGCTGGTGCCCGCCGCCCAGCCCGAGCGCTGGTGGGGCCTGGACGACCCCACCACCGCCCCCGAACCGCTGCGCAGCGCCGACGCGCCGGTCCGGCTGTCCGGCAGCGGGCTGGAACAGCTGGAGAGCTGCTCCCTGCAGTGGTTCCTGGACAAGGAGGTCAAGGCCCGCGGCGCGGGCTCGGCCGCCCAGGGCTTCGGCAACGTGGTGCACGCCCTCGCCGACGAGGTCGGCTCCGGCCGCACCCCCGCCGACCTCGCCGTGCTCATGGAGCGGCTGGACACCGTCTGGGACGCGCTGGCCTTCGACGCGCCCTGGAAGTCCCAGCAGGAGAAGACCGAGGCCCGCGCCGCCCTGGAGCGCTTCCTCAACTGGCACGTCCTGGAGCGCGGCCGGGACCTCGTCGCCACCGAGCACGGCTTCGACGTCACCCTCGACGTCGGCGGCGTCGCGGTGCGCATCCGCGGCTCGATGGACCGGGTGGAGAAGGACGCGGCCGGGCGCGCCTACGTGGTCGACTTCAAGACCGGCAAGCAGATACCCACCGACAAGTCGCTGCCCGAGCACAAGCAGCTCGCCGTCTACCAGCTCGCCGTCCGGGCCGGCGCCCTGAACGAGTTGCCCGGCTTCACCGGGCACCCGCCGGACACCGGCGGCGCCGAACTGGTCCACCTGCGCGAGCCCGCCGCCAAGGCCGCCTCGGACGCCCCCAAGGTGCAGCGGCAGGAGCCGCCGGAGGGCGAGCCCTGGATCGAGAACCTGCTCGCCGAGGCGGCCGGGAAGGTCCTCGCCGAGCGCTTCGTCCCGCGGACCGGCGCGGGCTGCGACCGCTGCGCCTTCCGCCGCAGCTGCTCCGCCCAGCGCGACGGCGCCCAACTCGTCGAGTAGGGGGCGGGCGGGGAACGGCCGGGCGGGGTTTGTCCGTCGCTCCGGTTACGGTTGCGGGGTGACCGCCGTGCTCAGCCATCCCGACCAGCTCAAGGAGCTGCTGGGGATCCCGTTCAACCGGGAGCAGATGGCGGCCATCGGCGCCCCCCTGGAACCGGCCGTGATCGTGGCCGGCGCCGGCTCCGGCAAGACCACGGTGATGGCCGCCCGCGTGGTCTGGCTGGTCGGCTCCGGTGCCGTACGGCCCGAGGAGGTGCTCGGCCTCACCTTCACCAACAAGGCCGCCGGCGAGCTCTCCGAGCGCGTGCGGGCCTCCCTGCGTCTCGGCGGGCAGGGGGCACCCCCGGACGAGGACTGGGGGAGGGCGGCCGACCGGGCCGCCGCCGAGCCGCTCGGCGACCCGGAGATCTCCACCTACCACGCCTTCGCCGGGCGCCTGCTCAAGGAGCACGGCCTGCGGATCGGCATCGAGCCGGACGTCCGGCTGCTCGCCGACGCCACCCGCTTCCAGCTCGCCGCCAAGGTGCTGCGCACCGCCCGCGGCCCGTTCCCCGCCCTCACCGGCACCTTCTCCAACCTGGTCGCCGACCTGGCCGCGCTGGACGGCGAACTCGCCGAGCACCTGGTCGAGCCGCAGACCCTGCGCGAGTTCGACGAGCGGCTGCTGGACACCCTCGCCACCGTCAAGCTGACCAACGACGACCTGCGGGCCGTCCCGGTCACCGCCCGGGCCCGGCTGGAGCTGCTGCGCCTCGTTGAGGACTACCGGCGCCGCAAGCGCTCCGCCGGGCTGATGGACTTCGGCGACCAGATCGCCGCCGCCGCCCGCCTGGCCCAGCAGCGCCCGGAGGTCGGGGAGCTGCTGCGCGACCAGTTCAAGGTGGTGCTGCTGGACGAGTACCAGGACACCTCGGTCGCCCAGCGGCTGATGCTCGCGGGCCTGTTCGGCGCCCCGTCCGACGGCGCCCGCACCGGCAGCGGCCACCCGGTGACCGCCGTCGGCGACCCCTGTCAGGCGATCTACGGCTGGCGCGGCGCCTCCGTGGCCAACCTCGACGAGTTCCCCCGGCACTTCCCGAAGGCCGACGGCCGCCCCGCCGCCCGCTACGCGCTCAGCGAGAACCGCCGCAGCGGCGGCCGGCTGCTCGCCTTCGCCAACGAACTCGCCGCCCCGCTGCGGGAGATGCACGAGGGCGTGGAGGCGCTGCGCCCGGCCCCCGGCGCCGAGCGGGACGGTTTCGTGCGGGCGGCGCTGCTGCCGACCCACGCCGAGGAGGTCGACTGGCTGGCCGACTCGATCGCGCACCTGGTGCGCACCGGCACCGCGCCCGGCCGGATCGCCGTGCTGTGCCGCGGCGGCGCGGCCTTCCCGGACATCCACGCCGCGCTGGTCGCCCGGGAGGTGCCGGTCGAGGTGGTGGGCCTGGGCGGGCTGCTGCAGCTGCCCGAGGTGGCCGACCTGGTGGCGGTCTGCGAGGTGCTGCAGGACCCGACCGCCAACGCGGCGCTGGTGCGCCTGCTGATCGGCCCGCGCTGGCGGATCGGCCCGCGCGACCTCGCGCTGCTCGGCCGCCGGGCCGCCGACCTGGTGCGCACCGACCGGCCGGAGGGCGTCGAGGCGCTGGCCGCGGCGGTCGCCGAGGCCGATCCGACCGAGGTGGTCTCGCTGGCCGACGCGGTGGAGACCTTCCTGGACCCCTCGGCCGGTGAGGAGGGGAAGCTGGACGAGCTGCCGTTCTCCGCCGAGGCCCGGGTGCGTTTCGCCCGGCTCGCCGTCGAGCTGCGCGAACTGCGGCGCTCGCTCGCCGACCCGCTGATGGACGTGCTGCACCGGGTGCTGTCCGTCACCGGTCTGGAGGTCGAACTCGCCGCCTCCCCGCAGGCCCTGGCCGCCCGGCGGCGGGAGACCCTGTACGCCTTCCTGGACGTCGCCGCCTCCTTCGCCGACCTCGACGGCGACCCGGGCCTGGCCGCCTTCCTGGGCTTCCTGCGCGCCGCCCAGGAGTACGACCGCGGCCTGGACAGCAGCCTGCCCGGTGGCGAGGACACCGTGAAGGTGCTCACCGCGCACAAGTCCAAGGGCCTGGAGTGGGACGTGGTGGCCGTCCCCGGTCTGGTGCGGGGCGCGTTCCCCTCGTCGAGCCCGCGCGAACGCTGGACGAGCACCAAGCGGGTGCTCCCGCACGCCCTGCGCGGCGACGCCGAAACTCTGCCCGACGTCCGCGGCGGGTGGAACGGGAAGTCGATGGCGGCGTTCAAGAAGGAGCTGGCCGACCACTCCGGCGTCGAGGAACTGCGCCTGGGCTACGTGGCGTTCACCCGGCCCAGGTCGCTGCTGCTGGCCTCCGGGCACTGGTGGGGGCCGAGCCAGAAGACCGTCCGCGGCCCGTCCGCCTTCCTGGAGCGGCTGCGCGAGCACTGCGAGCGGCCCGGCGCGGGTGAGGTCGAGCACTGGGCCGAGCAGCCGGAGAAGGGCGCCGAGAACCCGGCGCTGGCCGCCCCCGTCGAGCGCCCCTGGCCGCTGCCGCTGGACCCGGCCGCCCAGCACGCCCGCCGCCGGGTCGCCGGGGTGGTGCGCGCCCGGGTGGCGGGGGCGCCCGCCCCCGAAGCCGAGGAGACGGCCCCCGAGGACCAGCGTCAGGTCGCCTCCTGGGACCGCGATCTGACGGCGCTGCTGGGCGAGTTGGAGCGGTCCCGGCGCACCGCGCGGGACGTGCCGCTGCCCGCCGCGCTGTCCGCCACCCAGCTGCTGCGGCTGGCCGCGGACCCGGATGGCTTCGCGCACGAACTGGCCCGTCCGATGCCGCGCCCCCCGCAGCCGGCGGCCCGGCGCGGCACCCGCTTCCACGCCTGGGTGCAGTCCCGGATCGAGCCGCTGCTGCTGGTCGAGCCCGGTGCGCTGCCCGGCGCCGACGACGACGGCATCGAGGACGAGCAGGACCTGGAGCGGCTCAAGGAGGCGTTCCTGCGCACCCCGTACGCCCGGCGCAAGCCCCACCGGGTGGAGGTGCCGTTCCAGCTGGTACTGGCGGGTCGGGTGGTGCGGGGACGGATCGACGCGGTCTACCGGGAGGATGACGCGTTGTCGGAATCCGGTGGTGCGTCACGCTACGAAGTGGTGGACTGGAAAACCCATCGGGAGGAGACCGCCGACCCGTTGCAGCTCGCGGTCTACCGGCTGGCCTGGGCCGAGCACGCGGGCGTCGATCCCGAGCAGGTCACGGCGTCGTTCCTGTACGTCCGCAGTGGCCGGATCGTCCGTCCGGCAGGACTTCCCGACCGAAAAGAGTTGGAACGGCTCCTGATCGGGAACAGTGACTATTGAGTCACGCAGAGCATCCAAGTCGTCATGCCAGTGCCCGAAACCTGTGCGTCATGCACGTTTCGCGCCTATTGTGGGGTCGGTAACCGGTCAACCCCCGTACTCCGGCCGCCAGCGAGGCCCGCATTCCCTGACCCTCAGTCATCACCGCAGGTGCCCTCGGGCATCGGCGTCTTCTGCTGGAGAGACCGAAGTTGAGCGCGACCGGATGGATCAGAGAGCGGTTCACCGGGCCGACACCGGGGCCCGCTCCGCGCGCGACCGGCACCTGGCCGAGGACGGCGCTGGCGCTGCCGTTCCTCGGCATGGTGCTGATCGTCGCCCTCGACTACCTCAGCGGCACCGAGGTGACGGTCGAACCGGCCCTCACCGCCGTACCCGCGCTGGCCGCCGTGGTCAGCCGCCGAACCTGGTACCCGCTCGCCATCGGTCTGGGCACCGAGGCGGCGGCCTTCCTGATGGCCTTCCGCGGCGACACGCTCGGCGAGTCCGTGCACGCCGCCAGCGTCTTCGCGATCCTGCTCGTCGCCGCGATCGGCTGGGTCAGCGCCACCCTGAGGCTGCGCCAGGAACGGGCGCTGGCCGACGCCCAGCTGGTCGCCTCGATCGCCCGCCGGGTGCTGCTGCGGCCCGTCCCCGAGCGGGTCGGCACCGTCCGGGCGGCCGTCCACTACGAGGCCGCCGCCGCGCACGCCCGGATCGGCGGCGACCTCTACGAGGTGGTCAACACCCGGCACGGGGTGCGGGCGGTGGTCGGGGACGTGCGCGGCAAGGGCCTCGGCGCGGTGGAGACGGCCGCCGCCGTGCTCGGGGCCTTCCGCGAGGCCGCCCACCAGGAGGCCGCCCTGGACCGGGTGGCCGGCTGGCTGGCCGTCAGCCTCGACCGCGCCCTGCACGAGAACGACCACCCGGGCGTGGAGGAGGAGTTCGTCACCCTGGTGCTGATCGGCGTCGGGCCCGACGGCGCCGCGGAGATCGTCAACTGCGGTCATCCCGCCCCGCTGCTGCTGCGCGGCGGGGAGGTCCGGCCGCTCGAACTCGCCGAGACCGTACCGCCGCTGGGCGTCCTCGACCCGGTCGACGTCCGTCCGCCGGTGCACCGGCTGCTGCTCCAGGGCGACGACCGGGTGCTGCTGTTCACCGACGGGGTGATCGAGGCCCGTGACCGCGCGGGCGTCTTCTACCCGCTCGCCGAACGCTTCCCGCACTGCGCGGCCGGCCGCCCGGCCGACGTCCTGCAGCGGCTGCACGAGGACGTGGTGCGCCACGTCGGGCGCCAGCTCGGCGACGACGCGGCCATGCTGCTGCTCCAGTTCGACCCCCCGCACGCGCTCGGGCCGGGGGAGCCCCGGGCCGCCACCACCGTCCACCTCCCGCAGCAGGTCGGGGTCCTGGCGCGCCAGTAGGCGTCCGGGGCCGCCCTACAGCGACACCTCGACCAGCAGCGGGCGGTGGTCCGACACCGTCGCGCGCGGCGCCGCCGCCGGCCCGACCGCCGTGCGCGGCACACCGATCCCCAGCACGTGGTCGAACTGCACCGCGGGCCGGTGCGAGGGGTAGGTCGGCGTGCGCGCCAGGTCGTACCAGCCCTGCAGGCGGGGGCGCGGCTCGCGCACCCGGCGCCGGCGCGCCTCGGTCAGGGCCGGCCGGGCCCGCCGGGCCGCCCGCAGCTCGCGCACCCGCACCCGTGGCGCGGTGCGCTCCAGCGCCGTCGCCCCGCCGAGCACCGTGCGGGGCACGGCCCCGACCAGGTTGAAGTCACCCAGGACCAGGTACGGCTGCGGCAGGTCGGCGATCCAGCGCCGGATGCCGGCCAGCTGCGCCATGTTCCAGCCGGGGACGAAGGACAGGTGCGCCGCCACCACGGTGAACGGCCCGCGGTCGCCCTCCAGGACGGCCGCCAGCGCCGCCCGCGGCTCGTCCGGCACCGGGGTCAGTCCGCGCCGCCCGGCCACCCGCAGCGGCAGCCCGAACGGCGCCGGGGCGAACCGCCGGGCCCGCCAGTGCCGCACCGGGAGCCGCGTCAGCAGCGCCGTCCCGTACGAGGGCGGGGCGCCGTCGCCCATCTCGCCGGGCCCGTACACCCGCAGGCCGCCCGGCCCGGACGGCTCCGGCACCCAGCCCGCGACCGGCGCCGGGCGGCCGTGCAGGGCGGCGGCGAAGCGCCAGTCCTTGGCGCCCATGGCCGCGGCGGCCACTGCCGCCTGGTCGGTGCCGCCGGAGCGCGCCTGGTACCGGTCGACCTCCTGGAGCGCCAGCACGTCGGCGTCCAGCGCGGCCACCGCCTCGGCCAACGGCTCGCCGGCGTCGGACGGGTAGGGCCGCGGTGCGCCGTCCGGGGCGAGCGGCTGGCCGTGCAGGAGGTTGAAGGTGGCGATGCGCAAGTGGCTCACACCGCACGACGGTACCCGCTCCCCCGACCGGGTGGGCGCGGCTTGAGACGGTAGGGCATACCGGGTATACATACTCGGTATGTCCATCCGTCACGGTCTGCTCGCCCTGCTCGACCAGGGCCCTCGCTACGGCTACCAGCTGCGCACCGAGTTCGAGGCGCGCACCGGCGCCACCTGGCCGCTCAACGTCGGGCAGGTCTACACCACGCTGTCGCGGCTGGAGCGCGACGGGCTGGTCGAGCCCGCGGGGGAGGACGGCGAGGGCCACCAGTTCTACGCCGCCACCGACGCCGGCCGGGAAGAGCTGCGGACCTGGTTCGACACCCCGGTGCCCCGGACCAACCCCCCGCGCGACGAACTGGCGATCAAGCTCGCCATGGCGGTGACCGTCCCCGGGGTCGACGTCTCCGCCGTCGTCCAGGGCCAGCGCCGGCACAGCATCAAGGCGCTCCAGGACTACACCCGGCTCAAGGGCCGCGCCCTCGCGGGGGAGAAGCGCCCCGGCGCCACGCCCTCCGCCAGCAACGACCTGGCCTGGCTGCTCGTCCTCGACCAGCTCATCTTCCAGACCGAAGCCGAGATCCGCTGGCTCGACCACTGCGAGACCCGGCTCGCCCAGCAGGCCGAACTCCTGCAGACCCGCACCGCCGAGGCCGCCCGCGACGGCGCCGCGCCCGCCAGGCGCGGGCGCCGCCTGCGCGCCTGAGCCCCCGCGGCAACCGAACCACCATGCTCGGCCCCGACGCCGAGCGCACACCCAGTACGAGGGGGGAATCCATGTCCCACACCCAAGAGGCCCGGCAGACGCCGGTGCTCCACCTGGAGAACGTCACCCGCGTCCACGGCCACGGCGCCGCCGAGGTCCAGGCCCTGCGCGGCGTCGACCTCAAGGTCCACCCCGGCGAGTTCGTCGCCGTCATGGGCCCCTCGGGCTCCGGCAAGTCGACCCTGCTCACCCTGGCCGGCGGCCTGGACACCCCGAGCGGCGGCCGGGTCCTGGTCGAGGGCGTCGCCCTGGGCGAGCTCGACCGCAAGAAGCTCGCCCGGGTCCGCCGCCGCTCCGTCGGCTACGTCTTCCAGGACTACAACCTGATACCGGCGCTCACCGCCGCCGAGAACATCTCGCTGCCGCGCGAACTCGACGGGCTGTCCACCCGCGCCGCCCGCCGCGAGGCCCTCGCCGCCCTGGAGGAGCTCGGCATCCCCGAACTCGCCGACCGCTTCCCCGACGACATGTCCGGCGGTCAGCAGCAGCGCGTCGCCATCGCCCGCGCCCTGATCGGCGACCGCCGCCTGGTCCTCGCCGACGAACCCACCGGCGCCCTCGACTCCACCACGGGCGAGGCCGTCCTCGCCGTCCTGCGCGCCCGCTGCGACGCCGGCGCCGCCGCCATGATGGTCACCCACGAGGCCCGGCACGCCGCCTGGGCCGACCGGGTCGTCTTCCTGCGCGACGGCCGGATGGTCGACGAGTCCGTCAGCCAGGACGCCGCCAGCCTGCTCGTCAGCGCCGCCACCAACAGCCTGAAGGTGGACGAGTGAAGCTCAGCGCCTGGCGGGTGGCCCTGCGCATCGCCCGCCGCGACGCCCTGCGCGCCAAGGGCCGCAGCGCCCTCGTCATCGCCATGGTCGCCCTGCCCGTCCTCGGCGTCACCGGCGCCGACGTGGTCTTCCGCAGCGCCGAGCTCACCCCCGCCGAACACGCGACGCGGGTCATGGGCCAGGCGGTCGGCGAAGTGCACATCGTCGAACGCGGCTCCTCCGTGAAGCAGGCGCCCGACCCCGAGAAGGGGCTCACCATCCAGAGCCCCAAGGACGACGCCAAGGCCGGCGAAGCCCCCACGTACACCCCCGCGCAGCAGCGCTCCCTCGACACCGCACCCGACGAGCTGGCCCGCCAACTGCTCCCGGCCGGCGCCACCCTGGTGCCCGAGCTCACCGGTCCGTTCACCGCCGCGAGCAGCTCCGAGGGCCTGATCAGCACCCGGGTCAGCGAGGCCGACCTGACCGACCCGGTCTGGCGGGGCCGGATCGACCTCCTCCAGGGCCGGGCCCCCACCGCCGACACCGAGGCCGCCGTCACCCGGGACTTCCTCAAGCGCTCCGGGCTCAGGATCGGTGACAGGACCGCCGTCCGCGGTCTGGAGAACAGCCCCTTCACCATCACCGGCGTCTACGAGTACCCCGGCGAACTGCGGGCCACCGAGCTCACCGCCCGCCCCGGCGCCGTGCTCGACCGCCTCCCCAAGCCGTCGGGCGGCTCCGACACCTCGACCGAGGACCCCGGCGAGACCACCCGCTGGCTGGTCAAGCTCCCGGCCGGGGCCTCGATCGACTGGCAGAAGGTCAAGGAGTTCAACGAGTACGGCTTCCAGGTGACCTCGCGCGCCGTGCTGGCCGACCCGCCGGCCCGTGCCGACGTCCCGTACTTCGTCGACCAGAAGCATGACGGCAGCGGCCCCAGCTACTTCAACCGGACCGACATCGTCATCCTCGCCACCGTCGTCGGCATGGCCCTGCTGGAGATCGTCCTCCTCGCGGGCCCCGCCTTCGCCGTCGGCGCCCGGCGCTCCCGGCGGCAGCTCGGGCTGCTCGCCGCCGCCGGCGGTGAGCGCGCCAACGTCCGCGCGGTCGTGCTCGGCGGCGGCATCGTCCTCGGCATCACCGGCGCCGTGATCGGCCTGGGCCTGGGCATCGGCCTGGTCGCCCTGCTGCGCACCGCCGCCGAGGAGCGCTCCGGCCAGCGCTTCGCCCACTTCGCCCTGCCGCCGCTCGACCTGCTCGGCGTCCTCATGGTCGGGCTCGTCACCGGCCTGCTGGCCGCCGTCGTGCCCGCCGTCCAGGCCTCCCGGCAGGACGTCGTCGCCGCGCTCACCGGCCGCGACACCCTCAAGCCGCCGAGCCGCAGGCTCGCCGTCGCGGGACTGCTGACACTCGGCGGCGGCGCGGCCCTCGCCCTGGCCGGTGCCACCAGCGGCGTCGGCAACCGCAGCTTCGCCGTCCTCGGCGGCTCGGCCCTCGCCGAGCTCGGCATGGTCGCCCTCGTGCCCTACCTGGTCGGCCTGTTCGGCCGGCTCGGCCGCTGGCTCCCGCTCGGCCCCCGGCTCGCCCTGCGCGACTCGGTGCGCCACCGCGGCCGCACCGCGCCCGCGGTGGCCGCCGTGATGGCCGCCGTCGCCGGCTCCGTGGCCGTCAGCGTCTACATCGCCAGCTTCGAGGAGCAGTACCGGCTGGAGTACACCGCCTCCGGTCCGTCCGGGGCCGTCATCCTCGGCAACGGCTGGCTGTCCGACGCCAAGCTGCTGCCGCAGATGCGCGAGGCCGTCGAACGCAGCATCCCCGACCTCGGCCCGCGCGCCGACGTCCGGCGCGTCCAGCCGAAGGTCGACTGCTCCGAGGGCAGCTACTGCGGCTACGTCAGCGTCGAGCTGCCCAAGGAGGACCGCTGCCCGCTCATGGACTCGGGCGACTCCCTCTCGCTGGCCGAGAGCGAGCACGTCATGAGCACCGACAAGCGCTGCCAGACGGACCACCGCCGGGGCAACCCGTTCAGCCAGGTCACGGCCGGGGACGCCACCCTGCTGCACAACCTCTTCGGAGTCACCGACCCGGCCCCGGGCCGGGCCCTCGCCGCCGGCAAGGCCGTGGTCTTCGACGCCCGCTACCTCAAGGACGGCAAGGCGTTCCTCCGGTACAGCAGTCCGGTGATCGGCAGCGGGAACGGCCCCGCGAGCAAGCCCGTCATCACCGAGATCACCGTGGACGCCGTCCTCGCCGAGTCCGCGCTGCCCGCCTCGGCCCAGGCCGTGGTCACCCAGGACACCGCCACCCGGCTCGGCTTCTCCACCGCCCCGGCCGGCTCCGTCTGGCTGCCCGGCGCCATGCCCTCGGACACCGCCCAGCAGAAGGCCGACGGCGCGCTGGCCAAGCTCGTCGACCACGACGTGCTCAAGATCGAGCGCGGCTACGAGTCCCCGGCCGGGCTGATCCAGTTCGGTCTGAACGTCTTCGCCGGCATCGTCGCCCTCGGCGCGGCCGGCATCGCCACCGGACTGGCCGCCGCCGACTCCCAGCGCGACCTGACCACCCTCGCGGCGGTCGGCGCCGAGCCCCGCATCCGGCGCTCGCTGTCCGGCTTCCAGTGCGGGGTGATCGCCGCGATGGGCGCCCTGCTCGGCGTGGTCTGCGGCGTGGTGCCGGGAGTGGCGCTGCGCAAGGTCGAGGCCGCGGCGAGCAGCTACCCCGGGATGAGCCCCGAGGAGATCGCCAGCAAGGCGGCCCTGGTCTTCCCGTGGCCCACCATCGCCGCCACCGTGCTGCTGCTGCCGGTGCTCGCGGCCGGGCTCGCGGCGCTGATGACCCGCTCGCGGATCACCCTGCTGCGCCGCTCGGGCTGAGGCCCGCGCCGCCCCGGGGCCCGCGTCGGCCCCCGGGGCCCCGCGCCCGCTCGCCCCGCCCCGTCACCCCCGTCCGCGTCCTCGTCGCGGCGGGGGTGACGGAGGTTACAGCCCCGACGGCGCCCGGCAGCCGGACGGCCGGGGCGGGCACCCGCACGGGCGAACTACAGTCGTCGGTATGACGAGAACCCCGGACAGCGCCGTCCGCTCCTACATCGACCGGCACCAGGCCGCCTTCCTCGCCGACCTCGCCGAGTGGCTGGCCATCCCCTCGGTCTCGGCCGATCCGGACCGGGCCGGCGACGTGCGGCGCTCGGCCGAGTGGCTGGCCGCCAAGCTCGGCGAGACCGGCTTCCCGGTGACCGAGGTGTGGGAGACCGAAGGCCTGCCCGCGGTGTTCGCCGAGTGGCCCTCCGGGGACCCGTCCGCGCCGACCGTCCTGGTCTACGGGCACCACGACGTGCAGCCCGCGGCGCGGGAGGACGGCTGGGAGACCGAGCCGTTCACCCCGACCGTGGTCGACGGCCGGCTGTACGCGCGCGGCGCCGCCGACGACAAGGGCCAGGTGTTCTTCCACACCCTGGGCGTGCGCGCCCACCTGGCCGCCACCGGCCGCACCGCGCCGGCCGTCAACCTCAAGCTGCTGATCGAGGGCGAGGAGGAGTCCGGCTCGCCGAACTTCGCCGAGCTGGTCCGGCGCGAGGCCGGGCGGCTGGCCGCCGACGTGGTGGTCATCTCGGACACCGGCATGTGGTCCGCGACCACGCCGACCGTCTGCACCGGCATGCGCGGCCTGGCCGACGCCCAGATCGACCTGTACGGGCCGGACACCGACATCCACTCCGGGTCCTTCGGCGGCGCCGTCCCCAACCCGGCCCAGGTCGCGGCGGAGCTGGCCGCCGGCCTGCACGACGCCGACCGCAGGGTCGCGATCCCGGGGTTCTACGACGGCGTCGTCGAACTGACCGATACCGAGCGCGAGCTGTTCGCCGAGCTGCCCTTCGACGAGGAGCAGTGGCTGCGGGTCGCCAAGTCGTACGGCACCCGCGGCGAGGCCGGCTACTCCACCCTGGAGCGGATCTGGGCCCGCCCGACCGCCGAGGTCAACGGCATCTGGGGCGGCTACACCGGCCCCGGCGGCAAGACCATCGTCCCCGCCTCGGCACACCTCAAGCTGTCCTTCCGGCTGGTCGCCGGACAGGAGGTGGAGAAGGTCCGCGAGGCGGTGCGGGCCTGGGTGGCCGAGCGGGTGCCCGCGGGCGTCCGGTACGAACTGGTCTTCCCGGGCGCGACCCGGCCCTGCCTGACCCCGCTGGACCACCCGGCGCTCCAGTCCACCGTCCGGGCGATGGGGCGGGCCTTCGGCCAGAAGATCCTCTTCACCCGCGAGGGCGGTTCCGGCCCCGCCGCCGACCTCCAGGACGTGCTGGGCGCGCCGGTGCTGTTCCTCGGCATCTCGGTGCCCTCGGACGGCTGGCACTCGGTCAACGAGAAGGTCGAGCTGGACCTGCTGGTCAAGGGCGTGGAGACCGCCGCGTACCTCTGGGGCGACCTGGCGGAGAACTTCCGGCCGGGGGCATGACCCCGGGTTCGAGCACTATGGCAGCCAGATCACTCATCCGGATGATTCACCACGTGGGGATGGAACAGACGTGAGCACCGTGCCTGAGACCGAGCGCCCGCTGCACCTGGCACTGGCCCGGTCCGGGGTGGACCGGGCGGCCGAGCACCGCCTCGACGAGCCCTGGCTGGCGGCGGCCTGGAGCCACCCGAGCACCCGGGTCCTGCCGATCGCGGGCGGCGAGGCGTTCGTGGTCGACACCGCGCAGGGCACCGAACTCGTACTGATGCCCTCCTTCGAGGCGCCGCAGACCGGCGACCGGTACTTCCTGGGCACCGACGAGGACGGCGTCTCGTACTTCGCGCTCGCGGGCGAGAGCCTGCCCGGGCGCCTGGACGGCGACGCCCGCCCGGCCGGGCTGCGCGAGGTCGGCGGGCTGCTGTCCGACCGGGACGCCGGGCTGCTGGTGCACGCGGTGGCGCTGGAGCACTGGCACCGGCTGCACAGCTTCTGCTCGCGCTGCGGGCACCCGACCGAGAAGGCCGGCGCCGGGCACGTGCGGCGCTGCACCTCCTGCGCGGCCGAGCACTACCCGCGCACCGACCCGGCGGTGATCATGGTGATCACCGACGAGCAGGACCGCTGCCTGCTCGGCCGCCAGGCGCTGTGGCCGGAGGGCCGCTGGTCCACGCTGGCCGGCTTCGTCGAGCCGGGGGAGTCGATCGAGCAGGCGGTGGCCCGCGAGGTGCAGGAGGAGGCGGGCGTGCGGGTCGGCGAGGTGCGCTACGTCGCCAGCCAGCCCTGGCCGTTCCCGTCCAGCCTGATGCTCGGCTTCCTGGGCCGGGCGCTGCCCGGCGGCACCGAGATCACCGTGGACGGCGAGGAGCTGGCCGAGGCGCGCTGGTTCTCCCGCGAGGAGCTGCGGGCCGGGATGGAGGCGGGCGAGATCCTGCCGCCGTCCGGCATCTCGATCGCCCGGCACCTGGTCGAGCTCTGGTACGGGGAGCCGCTGCCCTCGGCGGCGCGCTGGTAGCCCTGCGGTGAAGCGGTCCGCCCGAAGCGGTCCGTACGAAGCGGTCCGTACGAAGTGGTCGGCCCGAAAGCGGCCCGCCCGAATGGGGCTCGGACCAAGGGGGCGCGTGGAGAATTCCGCGCGCCCCCCTTTTACTCCGCAATCCCTTCCCGAATTCGCCACGACCAGCTGTTCGTATCCGGACGGGCCAGTTCTGCTACCGGGAGGGGCTCGCAGGGCTCCGAAGTCAACCCGCGCGGACGATATTGCCGGAAACGGCTGAAACCGGCTCGCCGTGCTCGCTACATTCACGAGGGTGACAATCCCCCGGGGCACCGCCCAATCCCCCAAATACCAGCGCCTCGCCGCCGACCTGCGCCGCCGGATCGCCGAGGGCGAGTTCACCGCCGACGCGGCCCTGCCGGTCGAGAGCGAACTGGAGCGCCAGTACGGCGTCGCCCGCAACACCGTCCGGCTCGCCGTCGACGTCCTGGTCAACGAGGGCCGCCTGGTCCGCCTCCAGGGCAAGGGCACCTACCTGCGCGAACACCCCGTCCTGGACCACCGCGCCTACGGGCCCGGCCTGACCCCCGCGCCGCGCGACTGCCTCGCCGCGCCCTCCGCCGTCTACCTCGGCGAGGCCGCCGAGGCCGGACGGGAACTCGGCACCGACTTCGAGATGATGATCGTCCGGGCCCGGGTGGACATCGCCGAACGGCTCGGACTGCGCCCCGGCGAGGCCATCGTGGTCCGCCGCCAGCTGCGGCTGCTCGACCGCGAGCCGTACTCCATCGAGGAGAGCCACTACCGGGCCGGCCTCGCCGCCGGCACCCCGCTCATGGAGCCCGACCCCGTCGAGGGCGGCGACGAGGCGGTGCTCGCCACCCTCGGACGCACCGAGATCGGCGCCGTGGACCACCTGGTCGCGCGGATGCCCGGCCCCGAGGAGGCCCAGTGGTTCCAGGGCGGCCCCGGGGTGCCGCTGATGGTGCAGACCCGCGTCACCTACGACCGGCGCGGGCCCGTCCGGGTCATCGAGACCCGCTACTCGGCCGACCGCAGCAGGCTCGTCTACGGCGTCGGCGACCTCGGCGCCCGCACCACCCTGCCCGCCCCCGCCGCGCCCGTCGACCCGGCCCGGGCCGACGCGCCGTGACGCGCGCCGGCCCCCGGCGGCCCGGGCCGGACCCGGCGGCCTCAGGCCGCCAGGGCCTTCTTGACCTGCAGCAGGCTCGGGTTCGTCATGACGACCCGCTCGCCGCCGCCGGCCGGCGTCACCAGCACCGTCGGAACGGTCTGGTTGCCGTTGTTCACCGACTCGACGAAGGACGCCGACGCCGGGTCCTCCTCGATGTTGATCTCGGTGTAGCCGATGCCTTCGCGCTCCAGCTGGCTCTTGAGTCGGTTGCAGTACCCACACCAGGTCGTGCTGTACATCGTCACGGTGCCGGACATCGGGGGGGCTCCTTCGAAAGAGAGGTGCGTACGGTCTCCGGAGGCAACGTCCACCGGGCGGCGGGCATTCCGGTAGGCCATCGACCGTCGTACGGAGCGATCATCCTGCGATCGCACCGGGCCTGTGGACAACCCCCTCCGCGATGTCCCACCGGGCTGAGAGGATGGAACGCATGCAGGAAGACCTCTTGAGCGGCAGCCCCTACGACGGCCCCCACGGCTCCCCCTGGGCCGACCCCGGCGCCGCGACGGGCCCGGACGCCGTGCTCGCCGGGCTCGACCCCGAGCAGCGCGCCGTCGCCACCGCCCTGCAGGGCCCGGTCTGCGTCCTGGCCGGCGCCGGCACCGGCAAGACCCGCGCCATCACCCACCGGATCGCCTACGGCGTGAGCAGCGGCGTCTACCACCCCCAGCAGGTCCTCGCCGTGACCTTCACCGCCCGCGCGGCCGGCGAGATGCGCGGCCGGCTGCGCCAGCTCGGCGCCGAGGGCGTCCAGGCCCGCACCTTCCACGCCGCCGCGCTGCGCCAGCTCCAGTACTTCTGGCCGCGCGCCGTCGGCGGCCCCGTGCCCCAGCTCCTGGAACGCAAGGTCCAGCTGGTGGCCGAGGCGGCCGGCCGTTGCGGCCTGCGCGTCCAGCGCACCGAACTGCGCGACCTCACCGCCGAGATCGAATGGGCCAAGGTCACCCAGATCGCCCCCGAGGACTACCCGGTGGCCGTCGCCAAGTCCGGCCGCGAGGCACCCCGCGACCCGGCCGAGACCGCCCAGGTCTACCGCGTCTACGAGGAGGCCAAGAGCCGCCGCGGCAGCATGGACTTCGAGGACGTCCTGCTGCTCACCGCCGCGATCCTGGAGGACCGCCCGGACATCGCCGACCAGGTCCGCTCCCAGTACCGGCACTTCACCGTCGACGAGTACCAGGACGTCTCCCCGCTCCAGCAGCGCCTGCTCGACCGGTGGACCGGCCCGGACGGCGGCGCCAGCCTCTGCGTCGTCGGCGACGCCAGCCAGACCATCTACTCCTTCACCGGCGCCACGCCCGACTACCTGCTCAACTTCCGCAACCGGCACCCCGGGGCGACGGTGGTCAAGCTGGTCCGCGACTACCGCTCCACCCCCCAGGTCGTCCACCTCGCCAACGGGCTGCTCTCCCAGGCCCGCGGCGAGGCCGCCCGGCACCGCCTGGAACTCGTCTCCCAGCGCGAGGCCGGCCCCGAACCGGTCTACACCGAGTACGAGGACGAGCCCACCGAGGCCGAGACCACCGCCCGCCGGATCAAGGAGCTGCTCGCCGCCGGCGTGCGCGCCAGCGAGATCGCGGTGCTGTTCCGCACCAACGGCCAGTCCGAGGTCTACGAGCAGGCCCTCGCCGACCTCAACGTCCCCTACCAGCTCAAGGGCGCGGAACGGTTCTTCGAACGCCCCGAGGTCCGGGACGCCGGCGTGCTGCTGCGCGGCGCCGCCCGGGCCGCCTCCGACCCGCTCACCGACGACGCCCCGGACCTGGCCGGCCAGGTCCGCGCGGTGCTGGCCACCCGCGGCTTCACCGCCGAGCCCCCGGCCGGCTCCGGCGCCGTCCGGGACCGCTGGGAGTCGCTGGCCGCCCTCGTCCGGCTGGCCGAGGAGTTCGAGCGCACCCGCACCGAGGCCGGCCAGGGCACCGACCTCTCGGCCTACGTCGCCGAGCTGGACGCCCGCGCCGCGGCCCAGCACGCCCCGGCCGTCGAGGGCGTCACGCTCGCCTCGCTGCACGCCGCCAAGGGCCTCGAATGGGACGCCGTCTTCCTGGTCGGCCTCACCGAGGGCACCCTGCCGATCATCTACGCCAAGACCGACGAGCAGGTCGAGGAGGAGCGCCGCCTCCTCTACGTCGGCGTCACCCGCGCCCGCAAGCACCTCAGCCTCTCCTGGGCGCTCTCCCGCTCCCCGGGCGGCCGGGCGAGCCGCAAGCCCAGCCGCTTCCTGGACGGGCTGCGCCCCGGCTCCACGGCTCCCGGCGCGCGCACCGGCGTGCGCGGCGGGCGAGGGGGCGTCGAGCCCGGCGAGCGCTCCGCCGCGCGGCGGGTCCGCGGACCGGTCAAGTGCCGGGTCTGCGACAAGGTGCTCACCGAGGCCGTCGAGCGCAAGCTGCGCCGCTGCGAGAGCTGCCCGTCCACGATGGACGAGGGGCTGTACGAGCGGCTGCGCGAGTGGCGGGCCCGGCAGGCGAAGAAGCAGGGCGCGCCGGCCTACGTGGTGTTCACCGACGCCACGCTGATGGCGATCGCCGAGGACGTGCCCGCCGGCCGCGGGGAGCTGGCCGCCATCTCCGGGGTCGGCGCCCTGAAGCTGGACAAGTACGGGGCGGCCGTGCTCTCGTTGTGTGCGGGGGAGGAGCCCGAGGAGGACCCGGACGACGTCGAGGACGGCGGTTCGGACGATCCGGCCTGAGCCGGTCCGGGCGTGGTCCAGGAGGCCGCTTCGAGGGTTTCGGAACCCGTTGTGTGACGTGCCGAAGAACTCGCGTGAAAAATAGTTTGCGCCGCGTACCGGGAGCGCAATAGCCTGCCGGAGCGGTCAAGGGGACGCGGTCGCACGGGGTGAAACCTGTGCTGATGCCCCTCGCCCGAGAGCTTCACCACAGCTTTACCGAGACAGACATCCGAACATTCGGAGCCGGGGAGACCAGGCTCCGCGAGACGCCGAGAGGAGGCGAAGACAGTGGGAAACATCATGATCACCAAAATGACTGGCCAGACCGTTGTCGCTGCCTCCCTGCGTGCCGCCCGTCTGCGGGCGCTCGCCGAGCTCGGTGGAACCGGTCTGGGTCTCGACACCACCGGTGTCTCCGTCGCCCCCGTTGTCAGTGGTCCTGGACACACTGATCTGTGCCTCACGGGCAGCAGGAGCGTCGACGGCACCACTGTCGAGACCGGTCTGTCCCGGGGCTGGGCCTCGTTCGGCACGCCGTGCTCCCTGCGCGACGAGCGACCGACCCAGGCACCGAAGGCGGCCGTAGCCGTCGCCATGCATGGCGGCTATGCGCAGGTCATCGGTGCCGAAAACGCCCAGAAGCAGAACGAGCAGCAGATTAACCAGGCCATGGCCGCCTTTACCGGCGCCGAGGCCGTCCGGATGTGGGCCTTCCGCGGCCCTGAACCCTGGAGAGAACGAACCTGAGCCAGCCTCAGGTCGGCACCTCCAGGGCCGCGGAACCCGTCACACCGGGATCCGCGGCCCTTCTGTTTTGTCCGGTACGCAAGACCACCCAGGCCCTCCGGGGCCTCCGGCCCAGCACCACCAGTCACCTGGGCCGGAACCACTGAGAAAAGACGAGGAAGACGCCCACAGTGTCCACGGTCATCACACCGCCCACCCCGTCCGTACCGCCGACAAGCCAGATCACCCAGGCCGACCAGGCCGACCCCCCGGAGGTTCCTTCCATGCAGCTCAGCTCGATCGAGCAGGCCGAGTCCCTCGGTCTCCCCATCCCCTGCCGCGCCTTCGACCCCGAGGTCTTCTTCGCCGAGACGCCGGCCGACGTCGAGTACGCGAAGTCCCTCTGCGGCACCTGCCCGGTGAAGGAGGCCTGCCTGGCCGGCGCCCTGGAGCGGCGCGAGCCGTGGGGCGTCTGGGGTGGCGAGCTGTTCGTCCAGGGCGTCGTCGTGGCCCGCAAGCGTCCCCGTGGCCGTCCGCGCAAGACCGAGGTCATGGCGTGAACCCCGCCCACGGCGCCAGGGTCGTCCGCCGGGGAGAGCAGCCCCCGCTGGACAGCGCCCTCCGCCGATCCGTGCGGATCGCCGCCGCCAAGGCCGACGCCGCAGCCCGCATCCCGTTCCCGAGCAAGCACCACGAGCAGGACCACCACATGAACCCCGCCGCCGTCGATCCCACCGCCCGCGCCGAGCAGGCCACCGAACGTCAGACCCAGAACAGGATCCTCGAAATGCAACTCCTCCACGAATCCCTGGCCCGTGCCCATATGCAAGACAGGCTGCACGAGGCCGAGAACCAACGGCTCGTCAACCGGGTCGCCCGGGCCCGCAGGCTCAGGCAGCGGGCCGAGCGGGCCTCGATGCGGGCCCGCAAGGCGCTCGCCGTCGCACTGATGTAGGGCCTTCGGCCCGGGGCCGTCCTCGACAGGCCCCTCCCGGACCCCGGTCCACCCCCGTCGTGCCGCAGGCCGCTCCCCGTCGTCGGGGAGCGGCCTGCGGCCGTTGTCGCGGTGCCGGGGTCAGTCCTCGCGGACCCGGGCGGTCTCGGCGGGCTCGGCCGGCCCTGCCGACGGGTGATCGGCGAACTCGGGCAGCCACGCCAGCATCTCGGCGCGGAACGGCGCCTTGGCGCCCAGCTGGCAGAGCACCCCGATGGTGCTCAGCGTCACCCGGTGGATCAGCAGGTACGCGGGCGGCAGGTTCAGCTGCTTGCCCAGGTTGTAGGCGGGCGAGCGCGGATCGGCGATCCGGGCCGCCTGGGAGCGCATCCAGGTCCGGGTGAAGTGGAAGTTCTCCACCGCGGCCGGCTCGATGATCGGCAGCAGGTAGTCCAGCACCGCGTCCGGATCGAGCCGGATCGAGGGCTTCACGAAACCCTCCTCGCGCAGCATCCGGAGCACCCCGGCCGCGTCCCCGGCCAACGCCATCCGCAGCGAGGCCCCGATCGGTGCGGGCAGCCCGCCGGGCAGCCGGTCCACGGTGCCGAAGTCCAGCACGCCCAGCCGCCAGCCCGACGCCGGGCCGTCGTCCTTCAGCAGCCGGAAGTTGCCCGGGTGCGGGTCCGCGTGCAGCAGCCCCGTCCGGGACGGGCCCGCGAACAGGAACCGGGCCAGCAGCTGCCCGGCGCGGTCGCGCTCCTCCTGGGTGCCGCCCGCGATCACCTCGGCCAGCGGGGTGCCGCCCATCCACTCGGTGACCAGCACCTGGTCGGCCTGGGCCACCACGCCCGGCACCACGATGTCCGGGTCGTCCGTGAACTCCTCGGCGTGCCGGCGCTGGGCCTGCGCCTCCAGCTCGTAGTCCAGCTCCTCCGAGACGCGCTCGCGCAGCTCGGTGATCAGCGGCTTGATGTCCAGCCCGGGGATCAGCGGTCCCAGCAGCCAGGCCACCCGGCTCAGCTGCGAGAGGTCCGCGAGCAGGGCGTCGCCCGCGCCCGGGTACTGCACCTTGACGGCGACCGTGCGGCCGTCGTGCCAGACCGCCTTGTGCACCTGGCCGATCGAGGCGGCGGCCGAGGGCCGGTCGTCGAACTCCCGGAACAGCTCGCGCCAGGAGTCGCCGAGCCGCTGGGCGAGCGCGGTGTGCACCTTGGCGGCGGGCATCGGGGGAGCGGCGTCCTGGAGCTTGGTGAGCGCCGCCCGGTACGGCCCGGCCACCTCCTCCGGCAGCGCTGCCTCGAAGACGGACAGCACCTGCCCGAACTTCATCGCCCCGCCCTTGAGTTCGCCGAGGACCTTGAACAGCTGGTCCGCGGTGGCCTGTTGGAGCTCGGCGGTGACGACCTCGGCGGAGCGGCCGCCGATCCGCTTGCCCAGGCCGAGCGTGGCGCGGCCGGCTATCCCCAGCGGCAGGGCGGCGAGCCGTGCCGTGCGGGTCATTGCCTTGCGCGGAAGATCGCTCACCCCGGGCCTCCATTCCCCGGCCCCCCGGTTCCGGGCGGCCGACCATCTCTACGCCATTGTGCCCGCTCCCTGCTGCGTGCCCCTCGGAATTCCGTGGGGCGGGGCCGGGAGTGCCCGCGCTTTGCGGGGAGTTGGGTGGCTTGGTCCGGTGGGGGCCGGTGGTTCCGCGCCGGAAGTCGGCTCGGCCGACTTCCCGCGCGGGGCCGGACGGCTTCCTCCGGGGCTCCTCACCCCGGCGGCAGCGGCTGCCACAGGCAGCCGCAGTCGGGGTGCCCGCGCAGCCGCAGGCGCCTCGGCATGCCGTCCCCGGCCGAGACCTCGCACCAGCCGTCCACGCTCGGCGGCCGGCCGCCGTCCAGGAACACCTGGACGTGCAGCGCCGCCAGCCCGGCGACCGCCGTCGCCAGCGCCGTGTCGCAGGCCGGGGTCCGGGCCCGTCCGGGGCCTCCGTCGGCGAGCTGGGCCAGGACCCGGGGCCAGGCGGCGTCCTCGTCCTCCCGGCGCAGCACCAGGCAGTGCCCGCAGGCGGACACCCCGGGGATCACCAGCGGTCCGACGACGCCGAACTCCTCGACCACGCCCACGTAGAGGTGCGGCACCCCGGCCCGCAGCAGCAGCCGGGCCTCGTACGTCCCGCCGGCGAAGGCGGCGCTGCCGTCCCGCGGCGCGAGGACCACGAAGTCCGGTGGCGGCTCCCCGGTGCGGCGCCGGGGCAGGGGCGCCGGCGGCCGGCCGGTGGCCCGCTGCACCGCCTCCCGGGCCGCCGTCGAGCGCAGCCGTCCGACGTCCCCGGGCGGCAGCCCGGCGGGGGAGCAGTCCTCCGGCTTCACCCGGCCGCGGTCCGCGACCGTGACCGTGCCGGTGCCGCCCGCCGCGAGCACCGCCGCGACGGCGGCGCCGACCCGGCCCGCGCCGCGCACCTCGATCCGCGCGTCGGCCCGGCGGCCGAGGACCGCCGGTGCGGCGCCCGGCCCGGAGTGGACCAGGGAGAGCGAGGCGAGGTCGGGGCCGAGCAGGTCCCGCTGCTGCGGGGGGAAGCGGGCCAGGGCGCGGCGGTCGGCCTCCGCGTCGTCCAGCAGGCCGGTCTCCTCCAGGCCGGTGAGCAGGGTGTCGGCCGGTTCGCGGCCGAGCCCGATGCGTTCGCCCTCGGTCAGGAGCTCCGGTCGCTCCCGTGTCCCGTCGAGCAGCGCGAGGAAGTCGCAGAGGGTCTTGTCGGCGTTGCCGAGCACCCCGGCGAAGCGGGTGACGGTGCCGAACTGCAGGGTCTGCGGGTCCCGCCAGCTGCGGGACAGCGCGGGTTTGAGGGCGAGGCGCACGACGATCTCCCTTCCGATCGTTTCCGGACGGCCGACCGCAGCTTGCCCCATCGCGCCGACGTCGTGCGGAAGGTTGTCCACAGGGCCGTGCGCATGATCGCACCATCCGTTCGCGCGCCCTGTGGATAACCGGCCATCCCCTCCGGCGTCGGTTTCCAGACACCCGCTGTCGACTTTTCGTTCCCGATCACTCCATGAAAGATTCCGGCCACGGCAGCGGACTTCTGTCCGTGGTACCGGGTAACGTCGTGTGCCATGGCAGCCGAGCGGGACTCCCATCCACCGGCGTCGCGTCGGCGTGCCCGCGCAGCGTCCGGGTCGCAGGTCGCGGCGCCGAACACACGCGGGCGCCCCGACCAGCGGCAGCAGCCGAGGCCGGCTCCACCGCAGCCGCCGCCCTCCGGCGCGGGGGCCCCCGAGGCGCACGACCGCGGCCGGGTCGAGGTGCGCCGCAGCGCCCGCCGCAGCCGTACGGTCTCCGCCTACCGCGAGGGCGACCGCACCGTCGTGCTGATCCCGGCCCGGATGTCGTACGCCGAGGAGCAGCGCTGGGTCGCGCAGATGCTGGAGAAGCTCGCCGCCCAGGAGTCCCGGCGGACCCCCGGTGACGAGGCCCTGATGACCCGGGCCCGCGAGCTGTCGGGCGCCTACCTGGACGGTCGCGCCCGGCCCAGCCAGGTCCGCTGGGTCACCAACCAGAATTCCCGCTGGGGCTCCTGCACCCCCAGCGAGGGGACGATCCGCCTCTCCCACCGGCTCCAGGGCATGCCGGAGTACGTGCTGGACTACGTGCTGCTGCACGAGCTGGCGCACCTGCTGGTGCCGGACCACGGCCCGGCGTTCTGGGCCCTGCTGGAGTCCTACCCGCGGACCGAGCGGGCCCGCGGCTACCTGGAGGGCGTGGTCTCCGCCGCCCGGCTGCCGCACATCCCCGGCGCGCGGCACGCGGCCCCGGATCCGTCCGGGCCGGACCCGGACTCCTCCTGCGGCTGAGGCCGCGGCGGTGCGGGCGGGGAGGGTGCGCACCCGGCCGGAGCCCGGCCGGTCCGACCGGAGGAACGACGGAAGGGGGCGCGGGCCAATAGGCTCCGCGCCCCCTTCCGGTGTCGCACCTCAGCCGGTCAGCTGCCGTGCCCGGGCCACCAGGTCGCGCACCGAGTGGTCGGTGAGCTCCGGCAGCCGGTCGTAGTCGAACCAGCGCAGGTCCAGCGACTCCTCGCTGATCAGCGCCTGCGCGCCGGCCGGGGCCAGCGCGATGTACTGGACGTCCAGGTGGGTGTTCTCCGGCCGGTCCTTGCCGGTGCAGCGGACCAGGTGCCGGTCCAGCTTGGCCGGCACCGGGGCGCCGTCGCTCTCCAGCAGCACCAGGTCGGGGATCCCGGACTCCTCGACGGCCTCGCGCAGCGCGGCCGAGGCGAGGTCGCGGTCGCCGGGCTCGCAGTGCCCGCCCATCTGGAGCCACATGCCGACCTTGGGGTGCAGGGTGAGCAGCACCCGCCCGGCGGCCGGGTCGACGACCGCCGCGCTCGCGGTGATGTGCGCGGGCAGGCAGGAGCGGTACAGGCCCTCGGGCTGCTCGGCCAGGTGCTCCAGGTAGTCCAGCCGCAGCCGCTCCTGGTCCTCGTCGGCGGGCCGCCACCCGGTCAGCGCGCGGACGGCGTCCGCGTGCAGTCCGGTGCCGGGCGTCCCGGTGGCTGGCCTCTCGGTCGCCGTCATGCGGTGGGCTCGCCCTTTCCGTCGGTGCCGTCCTCGTCGGTCCCCGGCCGCTCGTCCTTCTTGGTGAGGTCGGGCTTGCCGGCCGCGGCCTCGCCGAGCAGCTTGTCGAAGGCGTCGAAGTCGATGCCGCCCTCCAGGTCGTCGGCGGAGCCCCGGTGCACGAAGGCGTCCGGGTCGTCCAGGTCGGCGGCGGTGGGCAGCATGTCCGGGTGCTCCCAGAGCGCGTCGCGGCCCTCGATGCCGCGGGCGTCGGCGAGCAGCGCCCAGAGCCGGGAGGCGTCGCGCAGCCGGCGCGGACGCAGCTCCAGGCCGACCAGGGTGGCGAAGGTCTGCTCGGCGGGCCCGCCGGCCGCGCGGCGGCGGCGGACGGTCTCGCGCAGCGCGCCGGCCTGCGGCAGGCGCGGCTCGGCGGCGGCGTGCACGACGGCGTCGACCCAGCCCTCGACCAGCGCGAGCGCGGTCTCCAGGCGGGCGAGCGCGGCCTTCTGCTCCGGGGTGTCCTCGGGCTGGAGCAGGCCGCCGGCCAGCGCCTCCTGCAGCGCCTCCGGGTTGCTCGGGTCGAGCTGGCCGACCAGCTCCTCCATCCGGGAGGTGTCGACCTTGATGCCGCGCGCGTAGGCCTCGACGGCGCCCAGCAGGTGGGCCCGCAGCCACGGCACGTGGGCGAAGAGCCGCTGGTGGGCGGCTTCGCGCAGGGCGAGGTAGAGCCGGACCTCGTCGGCGGGCACGCTCAGGCCCTCGCCGAACTCGGCGACGTTCTGCGGCAGCAGCGCGGCCTTGCCGGCCGGGGCGAGCGGCAGGCCGACGTCGGAGGAGCCGACCACCTCGCCGGCGAGCGCGCCGAGCGCCTGGCCGATCTGGGTGCCGAACATGGCGCCGCCCATCGAGCGCATCACGCCCATCAGCGGGCCGGCCATGGCCTGCATCTCCTCGGGCAGCACGCCGCCCATGGCGTTGCCGACCCGCTCGGCGACCGGGTCCACCAGGTCCTTCCAGACCGGGAGGGTGGCCTCGATCCACTCGGCGCGGCTCCAGGCGACGGCGGTGCCGGCCCCGGAGGGGAACTCGGTGGAGCCGTCGAGCCACAGGTCGGCCAGGCGGACGGCCTCGGCGACGGCGGAGCGCTCGGCCGCGCTGACCGAGCGGTCCTTGCTCTTGCCCTCGGCGGGCTCGGCGACCACGGTCTGGCGGGCGATGTTCGTGGCGAGGTCCCAGTTCACCGGGCCGCCCTCGAACGAGAGCATCTGGCCGAGCTGCTGGAAGGCGGCGCCGAGGTCACCCGGGTTCATGCCGCCGAACATCGCGGCGAAGGGGTTGTCGGCTCCGGCGCCGCCCGGGGCGCCGGGCATGCCGAACATCGCGCCGAAGGGGTTGCCGCCGCCGAAGCCGAACGGCTGCGGACCGCCGCCGGACTGCTCCTGGTCCTTCTTCTCGTTCTTCTGCGCGTCGTCGGGCTTGGCCTTGCCGTCCTCGGGCTCCTCGGGCGGAACGCCGAATCCGAAGGGAAGGTCGCTCACGGGGTCCTCGATCCGGTCGGCCGTCATGCGGGTGTGGCGGAAAAGTCTGCGCCCGGGGCGGCGGCGGAGTGGGGGACTCGGGGGCGGCTCCCGCGCGGCAGGCCCGCGCCGGGTGCACCGCCGGGCCTTCGCCTCGGGCAGGATGGACGTACGTGACACACGTCCGTACGCACATAAAGCTAACCGTGGAGGATGGCCGGTGAGTTCCCCGCCCTCGGACGTTCGCTCTGGGCTGACCGGAGGAGAGGACGCGTCGGACACCACGGCGTCGCCGTCTCCAGCCTACGGCGGACGGCCGCTGACCGTGGCGGTCACCGGCGCCGCGGGGGTGCTGGGCGAGCGGGTCGCCGCCCGGCTGGTGGCCTCCCCGCACGTCCGGAAGGTCCTCGCCGTGGACGACCGGCGGGGGGAGGTGCCGGGCGTGCAGTGGCGGGTGCTCGACGTCCGCGACCCGGCGGTGGCCGAGCGGCTGGCCGGGGTCGACGTGGTGGTGCACCTGGCGATGGACTTCGGCATGGAGTCCGACGCCCGGGCCCGCAGCGCCTACAACGTGCGCGGCGCCCAGACGGTGCTGACCGCGGCCGCGGCCGCCGGCGTCCACCGGGTGGTGCTGTGCACCTCGGCGATGGTCTACGGCGCGCTGGCCGACAACGAGGTGCCGCTGGCGGAGGACTCCGAGCTGCGGGCCACCGAGGAGGCCTCCCTGGTCGGGGACCTGCTGGAGATCGAGCGGCTGGCCCGCCGGGCGCCGCGCGCCCACCCGGGCCTCCAGGTGACGGTGCTGCGCCCGGCCGTGGTGGTGGGCCCCGGCGTGGACACCGTGCTGACCCGGCACTTCGAGGCGCCCCGGCTGCTGGTGGTGGCGGGCTCCCGCCCGTGCTGGCAGTTCTGCCACGTGGACGACCTGGCGGCGGCGCTGGAGTACGCGGCGCTGGGCCTGGTCGAGGGCGAGGTGACGGTCGGCTGCGACGGCTGGCTGGAGCAGGAGGACGTGGAGCGGCTGTCCGGGATCCGGCGGATGGAGCTGCCGGCCTCGCTGGCGCTCGGTACGGCGGCGCGGCTGCACCGGCTCGGTCTGACCCCGGCCCCGGCCGGGGACCTGGCGTACACGATGTACCCGTGGGTGGTGTCCGGCAGCCGGCTGCACGAGGCGGGCTGGCGTCCGGCGCACACCAACGAGCAGGTGCTGGCCGAGCTGCTGGAGCAGGTGTCCGGCAAGCACGCGGTGGCCGGTCGCCGGCTGGGCGGCAAGGAGGCGGCGACCAGTCTGGGGGCGGCCGGGGCGACGGTGGCGCTGGTGGGTACGGCGGCGCTGGTGCGCCGGGCCCGCAAGCGGCGGCGGTTCTGACGGGTCGGCCCTGACCGGTCGGCCCCGGTGCCGGTTCCGATCGGCCGGTTCCGTCCTGCCGGTGCGGGGCGGCGTGGGGAGGCGGTCGACGGGCGGCACACGCTTCTCACGATGCGAAATTCCGGCGTCGTGATGCGGAAAGTACTTGCCCCGTCCCGTCCCGGATGGGGAATCATGGGGTCATGTCCGAGAACCACGACCCCATCCGCCTGCTCGCCATCCGCGACACCCCGCTCTCGCTGGACGAGGTGTACGAGGCGGTCGGCGACGACGCGGCCGGCGGCACCACCGTCTTCGTCGGGACGGTCCGGGACCACGACGGCGGCAAGTCGGTCTCCGCGCTGGAGTACAGCTGCCACCCCACCGCCGAGCAGGAGATGCGCCGGATCGCCGAGAAGGTGGCCGCCGACTTCCCGGTCCGGGCGCTCGCCGCGGTCCACCGGGTGGGCCGGCTGGAGATCACGGACAAGGCCGTGATCGTCGCCGTCTCCTGCGCCCACCGCGGCGAGGCCTTCGCGGCCGCCCGTCGGCTGATCGACGACCTCAAGCACGAGGTGCCGATCTGGAAGCACCAGGTCTTCTCCGACGGCGGGGAGGAGTGGGTCGGCGCCGGCGGCTGCTGAGAGCGGGACCGGTGCGACGGAACCGATCGGCACACCTCGTGCGTCGGTCGGGTCAGGCGCGCCGAGGTATCACTCCAACGGGTCCGTGACGGCGCTCCGAATACTCCCTGGAAGTGAGCCGATCGGCCGTCCCGTGACCCGGATGGCGCCGGCCGCGTTGTCCGCCGGAGTGGTTAATCTGCTCATAGACACGACGAGCTGGGAGTACTGACATGGGTGCGCTCGCCTGGTTGATCATTCCGGTGGTCGCGGTCCTGGTCGCCGCCCTCTGGGCGGTGTGGGCCCAGCGGGCGCCGCGGGCCACCGGGGACCCGGCCTCGCTGGCCGAACACCGGCGTTTCATGGCCGCCATGGAACGCACCACCGCGGGCGCGGCCGCCCCCGGCGAGGGCTCCGGCAGGTAGCCCGGCGGGCGCCGCTTCGGGCGCGTCCCGTACTGTCGTGGCATGCCACGCCGCTCCGCGACGATGCTCGCTGCCACCCTGCTGCTCATAGCGCTGCTCTGCGTCTCGGTGCTGATGAAGGTGCCGTACACGGAGATGAGCCCGGGGCCGACGTACAACACGCTCGGCAACCAGGGCGGCAAGCCGGTGATCAGCATCAGCGGGCACGACTCGTACCCGACGAGCGGTCACCTCAACATGACCACCGTCCAGGTCACCGGGGCCAAGTACGAGCCCAGCCTGGTCAACGCGGTGGTCGGCTGGCTGCGGGACGACGTGCTGGTGGTGCCGCACGACAACGTCTACCCCAAGGGGCAGTCGGACGCGGAGGCCAAGAAGCAGAACGCCGAGGAGTTCGCCTCCTCCGAGGACAGCGCGCGCACCGCGGCGCTCAAGCAGCTGGGCATCCCGGTGGGCAGCGAGTTCATCGTGAAGTCGGTCACCGCGGGCGCCCCGGCCGAGGGCCGGCTGCACGCGGGGGACCAGATCGTGGCGGTGGACGGCACGCCGGTCGGCTCGGTCGAGCAGGTGGTCGCGGCGGTCACCAAGCACAAGCCGGGCGAGTCGGTGGTCTTCACCGTCGTGCCGCGGGTCAAGGACGCGAACGGCGCCGCCACGCAGGGCGGGAAGACCGACGTCACCGTCCCGACCGTCCGGGCCAAGGACCTCGACCCGAACGCCTCCGCCGAGCGGGCGGAGCTCGCGGTGGTGGGCATCGGCACCGGGATGCGGCACACCTACCCGTTCCAGATCGACATCGGCCTGCAGGACGTGGGCGGCCCGAGCGCCGGCCTGATGTTCTCGCTCGGCATCATCGACAAGCTCACCCCCGGCGGCGACCTCACCGGCGGCAAGTTCGTGGCCGGCACCGGGACCATCGACGACGACGGCAAGGTCGGCCCGATCGGCGGCATCTCGATGAAGCTGATCGCCGCCCGGGACGCCGGGGCCGAGTACTTCTTCACCCCGTCCTCGAACTGCGCCGAGGCGACCAAGAACGTGCCGTCCGGGCTGACCCTGATCAAGGCGGACACGCTGGACGGCGCGCTGAAGTCGCTGGAGCAGGTCCGCTCCGGGCAGACCTCCGCGCTGCCGTCCTGCTCCGCCGGCTGACAGGCCCGGCCGGCCGCCCGGCGGGCGCCGGGCGGCCGCCGGGAGAGCCGGCGGGGAAGGCGTCAGGCGAAGGTCGCCAGCAGTGCCTCGGTCAGGCCCGGCACCAGGTCGGGGCCGGTCAGCACCTCGCGGGCGACGTCCTTGGAACGCAGCCGCAGGGCGATCTCCTTCTTGCCGCCGCGCAGCACCGCGGCGGTGATCCGCACCTCCTCGCGCTTGGGGTGGTTGGCCACCCACTCGGCGAGCTGGGCGTCGCTGGCGCCCCGCGGGCGGGACTGCTCGGCGCCCGGGGGCAGCATCATGCGCTCGACGACCAGGGCGCAGCCGGCCACCGAGTCGGGCCAGGCGATGGTGCCGAGGAACTTGTCGAGCTCCATGCCGGCCGGCAGCTCGTCCTGCTCGATCGGGGTCAGGCCGGCCTCGTCGCCCTCGGCGAGGCCGAGCTGCTTGGCGATCTTCGGGTTGGCCTTGCGCAGGGCGGCGCTGTCCACCAGGGCGAACAGCCGGGCCGGGAGGTCCCAGCCGAGGGTGGATGCGTACTCGTCGATCTCCAGCGCGGCCCGGGTCAGCGGGGTGGCGGCCGGGAGCTTGGAGACGTCGTCGGGGGAGTTGTTCAGATCAGACGCGTCGGACATGCCTCAATCCTCACACGCCGGGCGGGGCCCGCTCGCCGGGCGGCCCGCCGCGGGAGCCGTCGGCAGGGGCGCCGCGACGACCGCCGCGGGGGCCGCCGGAACCGCGGCCGGGACGGCCGGGGGCGGACCGGCGTCGTAACCGTCTGCTAACGGTGGGAACTCGACCAAAGCCTGGTTAAGTTTCTCTGACGACCGACCCATTCAGACGACACAGCCGAGGTGCCACCGTGGTCTTCCAGATGCCCGAACGCTCAGAGCCGGGTTTCCGGCGCAGGGTAGGCCCGCCCTCCCGGCGAGCGCGGGTGGCCCTGCTGACCCTGGGCGTGCTCGCGGTGCTCTTCCTGCTGTTCGTCATGTTCGCGGGCTTCTGGACGGACTGGCTGTGGTTCAAGTCGGTCCACTTCTCCTCGGTGTTCACCACCCAGCTGTGGACGAAGATCGGCCTGTTCGCGGTGTTCGGGCTGCTGATGGCGGTGATCGTCGGCTTCAACATCTGGCTGGCGCACCGGCTGCGGCCGCCGCTGTCGGCGATGTCGGTGGAGCAGCAGAGCCTGGACCGCTACCGGGCCGGCCTGGCGCCGTTCAAGCGCTGGGCGCTGATCGGCATCTCGCTGGTGATCGGCCTGGTGGCCGGCGCCGCCGCCTCCGGGCAGTGGCGGACCTGGCTGATGTGGACGAACTCGACCTCCTTCGGTGAGAAGGACTCGCAGTTCGGCATGGACGTCTCGTTCTACGCCTTCGACCTGCCGTTCTACGAGTTCGTGCTGGGCTTCGCGTTCAGTGCGGTGATCGTCTCGCTGCTGACCTCGGCGCTGGTGCACTACCTGTACGGCGGGCTGCGGCTGCAGGGCCCGGGCCGCCGGGCGAGCGTGGGCGCGCAGGGGCACCTGGCGGTGCTGCTGGGCGTGTTCGTGCTGCTGAAGGCCGTCGCGTACTGGCTGGACCGGTACGCGCTGGCGGTGAAGACCGGCTCGTACAAGGGCGTCTCGGGCTGGACCGGCCTGCGCTACGTGGACGCCAACGCGTTCCTGCCGGCCAAGACCATCCTGTTCTTCGTCGCGATCATCTGCGCGGTGCTGTTCTTCCTGACCCCGATCCGCCGCACCTGGGCCCCGGCCCTGATCGGCCTGGGGCTGATGGTGCTGTCGGCGGTGCTGATCGGCGGGCTGTACCCGGCGATCGTGCAGCAGTTCCAGGTCAAGCCGAACGAGCAGGCCAAGGAGACGCCGTACATCCAGAAGAACATCGACGCCACCCGCCAGGCGTACGGGATCGCGGACGCGCAGACCACCCAGTACACCCCGCAGGGCACCACCAACGCCGACGCGCTCAAGCCGGACGCGCAGACCGTCGCGGACATCCGGCTGCTGGACCCGAACGTCGTCTCGCCGACGTTCCAGTCGCTGGAGCAGCAGCGCAACTACTACGCCTTCCCGAGCACGCTGGACGTGGACCGCTACGGCACCGGGCAGGGCAAGCAGGACAGCGTGATCGGCCTGCGCGAGCTCGACCTCAACGGCGTGCAGCGCAACTGGATCAACGACCACTTCAAGTACACCCACGGCTACGGCGCGGTGGCCGCCAAGGGCAACCAGGTCGACGACAAGGGCCAGCCGGTGTTCACCGAGTCGGGCCTGCCGGCCACCGGCACGCTGGGCGACTACCAGCAGCGGATCTACTACGGCGAGAAGACCACCACCTACTCGATCGTCGGCGGCGCCAACAAGGAGATCGACTACACCGATCCCAAGACCGGCCAGAACGCCGAGTACACCTACTCCGGCGGCAGCGGGGTCTCGCTGGACAACCCGCTGACCCGGGCCGCGTACGCGGTGCGCTTCAGCGAGCCGCAGATCCTCTACGCGGGGGCGATCACCGACGGCGCCAAGGTGATCTACAACCGGACGCCCAAGGAGCGGGTGGAGAAGGTCGCGCCGTGGCTGTCGATCGACGCCGACCCGTACCCGGTGGTGCAGGACGGCCGGGTGCTCTGGGTGCTGGACGGCTACACCACCTCGGACGGCTTCCCGTTCTCCTCGAAGACGACGCTGGGCGCCGCCACCAAGGACTCGCTGACCAACCAGCGCGGTGAGCTGCTGACCGTCGCCAACCAGGTCAACTACATCCGCAACTCGGTCAAGGCCACGGTGGACGCCTACACCGGCGAGGTGAAGCTCTACCAGTGGGACGACAAGGACCCGGTCCTGAAGACCTGGATGAAGGCCTTCCCCGGCACCGTCGAGCCCAAGGCGGACATCCCGCAGGGCCTGCTGCCGCACCTGCGCTACCCGCAGGACATGTTCAAGGTGCAGCGCGACCTGCTCGGCCAGTACCACGTCACCGACGCCAACTCCTTCTTCAACGGCAGTGACATCTGGCAGGTCCCGGTGGACCCGACCAGCGACACCAAGCAGGTCCAGCCGCCGTACTACGTGACGGTGCGGATGCCGGACACCAACACCGCGAGCTTCTCGCTCACCAGCACCTTCGTGCCCAACCAGCGGCCCAACCTGGCGGCCTTCATGGCCGTCAACGCGGACCCGGGCGACGACTACGGGAAGATCCGCATCCTGAAGATGACGGGCGAGAGCGGCGCCCCCGGCCCCGGCCTGGTGCAGTCGAAGTTCAACTCCCGCCAGGAGGTGGCCAACCAGATCTTCGCGCTGAAGAGCGGCGGGGACGCCGAGCTGGAGTACGGCAACCTGCTGACCCTGCCGGTCGGCGGCGGACTGCTCAACATCGAGCCGGTGTACGTGCGCGGACGCGGCGCCAAGTACCCGACGATGCAGAAGGTCCTGGCGGTGTACGGGGACGACAACGTGGCGTTCGAGGACACCCTGGAGGCCGCGCTGAAGAAGGTGTTCGGCGGGACGCCCCCGTCGACCACCCCGACCGTGCCGTCCAACCCGGGCACCGGGACGACCCCGACCAACCCGACGACGCCCACCGCGCCGGCGCCGGGCGGGACGATCTCGCCGGAGCTCCAGAAGGCGCTCTCGGACGCGGGGAAGGCGTACAACGACAGCCAGACCGCGTTCAAGAACGGCGACTGGGTGGCCTACGGCAACGCCCAGAAGGCGCTCGGCGACGCGCTGAAGGCCGCCGAGGCGGCCCGCGGCGGCAGCCCGGCGCCCGCCCCGGGCGGCACTCCCGCCCCGGGTGCCACCGGCGGCGGATCGCCCAGCCCGCAGCCGTAGCCCGCTGAGCTGCGGCAACCGTTTTCCGTTCCACCCCGCGACCGTGCTATGGTTCAACCACCGACGCGGGGTGGAGCAGCTCGGTAGCTCGCTGGGCTCATAACCCAGAGGTCGCAGGTTCAAATCCTGTCCCCGCTACAAAGGCCAGAGGCCCGGAGGATTCTTCCTCCGGGCCTCTGGTGTTTCCCGCTCCGTTCTCGCCCGGAAGCGGCGGGAACCGCTCCGGTAGTATCGACCGTCGCCAAGGACGACGGCAGCGGGGTTTGTGGGGTTGGAGTGTCGGGAAATCGACAAAGCGCCGAAGCAATTTCGTCGGCTTCGGGTCAGCCCCGCCGGAATTCGGCCGGGGCAGGTGTACGCGGGTACTGGGTGATGCGACGATGGGACACATGGGGGACGGTGCACGGCCGCTGACCGGCCGTCGGGTCCGGCGCCTCCCCCGGGAGTCCTCCCGGTCGCACGCCGGGGCACGATGCCGCGACACTCTGGGGGAGCGGGAGTCGGCATGAGGCTGATCGGCAAGTCAGGCGCCAAGTCCGCGGCGGCCGTCGAGGCGGACACCGACGCCTGGGCGGAGAGCCCCGAGAGCACCGCCGCCCACCCCGGAGCCCTGCCCGCCCAGCGCACCAGCGGACTGTCCGAGCGTTCCCCGGCCCCCGGCTGTGGACCCGACAGCCTGGTCCACGTGTCGACCCGTCAGTTCGCCGCCGCCGTCGGCGCGTACGGCGAACAGCCCGGCGGGGAGCCGGCCGCCGGCGCCGCGCTCGACCCGGCCGGCCTCGACTCGACCAGCTTCGAGACCGCCCTCGCCGCCCGCGAGTCCGCCGCGCTGGAGGCCCGCCACCGGCAGGCCGCCGACGGCGGCGACCCGGACGCCGCCTGCCGGCTCGGCACCCTGCTGCTGCGCCGCGGCGAACTGGAGGACGCCGAGTCCTACCTGCGCGCCGCCGCGGCCGCCGGGGTGCGCGCCGCCGCCAACAACCTCGGTGTGCTGCTGCACCAGCAGGGCCACCGCGCCGAGGCCGGCCAGTGGTGGCGCCAGGCCGCCGTGGCCGGCAGCGCGCCGGCCGCGCACGCGCTCGGGCTGCAACTGCGCGACCAGGGCGAGGAGGAGGCCGCCGAGTACTGGCTGCACTTCGCCGCCGACCACGGCCACCCGCTGGGCGCGTACGCCCTGGGCGACCTGATGGAGCACCGGCGGGACGTGCGCGCCGAGCGCTGGTTCAAGGTCTCCGCCGACGCCGGGCACCGGGAGGCCTCCTACCGGCTGGCCCGGATGCGCGAGGCCGCCGGGGACAAGGAGACCGCCGAGACCTGGTACCGCACCGCCGCCGCCCGCAGCCACGCCCGCGCCGCGCTGCGCCTGGGCGTGCTGCTGGAGGAGCGCGCCCGCACCGACCGGTCGCTGCTGGACGAGGCGGCCCGCTGGTACCGGCAGGCCGCGCAGAACGGGGAGCCGCGCGCGGCCTGCGCGCTGGGCTTCCTGCTGCGCGACTCCGGGGACGTGGCGGCCGCCGCCGAGTGGTGGCAGGAGGCCGCCGAGGCCGGGGACGGCAACGCCGCCAACGCCCTGGGCGCGCTGCACGCGAGCCGCGGCGAGGCCGCCGCGGCCGAGCGCTGGTACCGCGCCGCACTCGACGCGGGCGACCAGAACGGCGCCTTCAACCTGGGCCTGCTCTGCGCCGGCACCGGCCGCGAGCAGCAGGCCGAGCAGTGGTACCGGCGGGCCGCGTACGCCGGGCACCGGGAGGCCTGCAACGCGCTGGCCGTGGTGCTGCTGCAGCGCGGCGACGAGTCCGGCGCCCAGCCCTGGTTCTCCAAGGCGGCCGAGGCGGGCAGCGTGGACGGCGCGTTCAACCTCGGCGTGCTGCACGCCGGGCGCGGCGAGCAGCAGCAGGCCCAGGAGTGGTACGCGCGCGCCGCGGCCGAGGGGCACGGCGAGGCGGCCCTGCAGCTCGCGGTCGTCCAGGAGCAGCGCGGCAACCTGGCCGGGGCGCTGCAGCGCTACCGGCAGGCGGCGGCCGGAGGCTCGGCCGAGGGCGCGTTCCGACTGGCCTCGCTGCTGGACCGGCGCGGGGACGCGGACGCCGAGGCCGAGCACTGGTACGCGCTGGCCGCCGACGCCGGGCACCGCCGGGCGCAGGTGCGGATGGGCGTGCGGGCGGCCGAGCGCGGGGCGCTGGAGATCGCGGAGAGCTGGTACCGGCGGGCCGCCGAGGCGGGCAGCCGCAGCGCCGCGTTCAACCTGGGGCTGCTGCTGGCCCGGCAGGACAGCGAGGCCGAGGCGATGCTCTGGTACACCCGGGCCGCCGACGCCGGGCACGGCCGGGCGGCGCTGCGGCTGGCGCTGCTGGCGCTGCGCCGCGGGGAGCCGATGCAGGCGGAGAACTGGTGCCGGCGGGCGATCGGCTCAGGGCCGGCCGAGGTGGCCGAACGGGCCGGGCGGCTGCTGGGCGCGCTGAACGCCGAGTTGAGCGCGTAGCCCCCGATTCGAGCGGCCCCGCGATCCGCTTGTCCCGCCGCTCGGTGCCAATCCCCGATCGGTGCTACTCCCCGATCGGTGCAACTTCTTGATCAGGGGCGGCAGTTCGGGCACAGGCCGCGGTAGGTGACCTCGGCGGCGGTGACGGCGAAGCCGAAGCGCTCGGCGGCGGGGAGGGCGGCGAGCGGGTCGCCCTGCGGGTGGACGTCGCGGATCGCGCCGCAGTCCGAGCAGATCAGGTGCTGGTGGGCGCGGTGCGCGTTGGGGTCGTAGCGCTTGGCGCGGCCGTCGGTGGCGACCTCCAGGACCTCGCCGAGGGTGACGAGTTCGCCGAGCGTGTTGTAGACGGTGGCGCGGCTGATCTCCGGCAGCCGGGCCGCCGCGCGGGCGTGCACCTCGTCGGCGGTGAGGTGCACGTGGTCGCCGTCCAGGACCTCGGCCACGACCCGGCGTTGCGAGGTCAGCCGCCAGCCCCGTGCGCGCAGTCTCTCCAGCAGGTCGCTCATGCCATCCAGAGTAGGTGAAGCTCCGAGATTGGTTCCAGTATTGACTTGGACAAAGTCCAAGTTAGGATCGTGTCATCACGACCGGACACCGCGGAGGCACTCCCATGACGATCCAGGACGAGCAGCGCCCGACCCTGACCACGGAGGCGGGTGCCCCCGTCGCCGACAACCAGAACACCGAGACGGCGGGCGTCGGGGGCCCGGCGCTCATCCAGGACCAGCTGCTGTTCGAGAAGCTCGCGCACTTCAACCGCGAGCGGATCCCGGAGCGCGTGGTGCACGCCCGCGGCGCCGGCGCGTACGGCACCTTCACCGTGACCGCCGACGTGACGCCCTGGACCCGGGCGGCGTTCCTCTCCGAGGTCGGCAAGCAGACCGAGACGTTCCTGCGCTTCTCCACGGTGGCGGGCAACCTCGGCGCGGCCGACGCGGTGCGCGACCCGCGCGGCTTCGCGCTGAAGTTCTACACCGAGGAGGGCAACTACGACCTCGTCGGCAACAACACCCCGGTGTTCTTCATCAAGGACGCCATCAAGTTCCCCGACTTCATCCACACCCAGAAGCGCGACCCGTACACCGGCTCCCAGGAGGCGGACAACGTCTGGGACTTCTGGGGCCTGTCGCCCGAGGCCACCCACCAGGTGACCTGGCTGTTCGGCGACCGCGGCATCCCCGCCTCGTACCGGCACATGAACGGCTACGGCTCGCACACCTACCAGTGGCAGAACGAGGCCGGCGAGCACTTCTGGGTCAAGTACCACTTCAAGACCGACCAGGGCATCCGCAACCTCGCCCAGGCCGAGGCCAACACCCTCGCCGGCGAGGACCCGGACAGCCACCAGCGCGACCTGCGCGAGTCGATCGAGCGCGGCGAGTTCCCCAGCTGGACGGTGCAGGTTCAGATCATGCCTGCGGCCGACGCGGCGAACTACCGCTTCAACCCCTTCGACCTGACCAAGGTCTGGCCGCACGCCGACTACCCGCCGATCGAGATCGGGAAGCTGGAGCTCAACCGCAACCCCGACAACGTCTTCGCCGAGGTCGAGCAGTCGGTGTTCTCCCCGGCGCACTTCGTGCCCGGCATCGGCCCGTCCCCGGACAAGATGCTCCAGGGCCGCCTGTTCGCGTACGCCGACGCCCACCGCTACCGGGTCGGCATCAACGCCGACCACCTGCCGGTGAACCGTCCGCACGCCACCGAGGCCCGCACCAACAGCCGCGACGGCCACCTGTACGACGGCCGCCACGGCCGGCAGAAGAACTACGAGCCGAACAGCTTCGGCGGCCCGGTGCAGACCGGCCGTCCGCTGTGGGCCGCGACCGCCGTCGACGGCCCCACCGGCACCCACGCCGCGCCCTCGCACGCCGAGGACGACGACTTCGTGCAGGCCGGCGACCTGTACCGGCTGTTCTCCGAGGAGGAGAAGCAGCGCCTGATCGGCAACCTGGCGGGCTTCATCGCCAAGGTCTCCGCCGACCGCGAGGACATCGTGGAGCGGGCGGTCGACAACTTCCGCAAGGCCGACGCCGACTTCGGGCAGCGGCTGGACGCGGCGGTCCGGGAGCTGCGCAAGCGGTAGTCACCGGACCGGGAACGGCGGCGGCCCCCCGACCAGCTCCCACTGGTCGGGGGGCCGCGACCACGCTCGGGCCGGCCGGGTCAGACGGAGAGCCGGCGCAGGGCCTCCTCGTGCAGCAGGCCGTTGGAGGCGACGGCGTCGGCGCCGCCGGGACCGGGGACGCCGTCCAGGCCGGTGAAGCGGCCGCCGGCCTCCTCGACGATGATGCAGTTGGCCGCCATGTCCCACAGCGACAGCTCGGGCTCGGCGGCGATGTCGACGGCGCCCTCGGCGACCATCATGTAGGACCAGAAGTCACCGTACGCGCGGGTGCGCCAGCAGGCGCGGGTGAGGTCCAGGAACGGGTCGAGGCGGCCGCGCTCCTCCCAGCCGCTGAGCGAGGAGTAGGAGAAGGACGCGTCCTCGATCCGGGAGACACCGGAGACCTGCAGCCGGGAGGCCTTGGTCAGGCTGCGGCCGCCGAACGCGCCCAGGCCCTTGGCCGCCCACCAGCGGCGCTGCAGCGCGGGGGCGGAGACGATGCCGACCACCGGGCGCTCGACGCCGTCCGGGCCGTCCTCCAGCAGGGCGATCAGGGTGGCCCAGACCGGGACGCCGCGGATGTAGTTCTTGGTGCCGTCGATCGGGTCGATCACCCAGCGGCGCGGGCCCGAGCCCTGGAGACCGAACTCCTCGCCGAGGACGGCGTCGCGCGGACGGGCGCGCTGGAGCACGCTGCGCACGAGCTCCTCGGCGGCCTTGTCGGCGTCGCTCACCGGGGTGAGGTCGGGCTTGGTCTCGATCTTCAGGTCGAGGGCGCGGAAGCGATCCAGGGTGACCGAGTCGGCCGAGTCGGCGAGGACATGGGCGAGTCGGAGGTCGTCGTGGTAATCGGCCATGCCCGAAACCCTAGCGAGCCTCCCCGGATCGGCACAGCCGGGCTCGCGGAGCGGCCCGGAGCGGGTGCGGGCGCGCGCGGCCGTCCGGCACGCCGTGTCGGCTCCGCTCGTCGCTCCGTGTGCCGGGCGGCCGCTCCGTGTGCCGGGCCGCTCAGTGGGTCGTGCCGCTGAGCTGGAGGCCGATGACACCGGCGATCACCAGCGAGATCGAGACCAGCTTGAGCACCGAGGAGCTCTCGCCGAGGAAGAGCATGCCGTAGATCGCGGTGCCGGCCGCGCCGATGCCCGTCCACACCGCGTAGGCGGGGCCGACCGGAAGGGTCTTCAGCGAGAGGGTGAGCAGGCCGAAGCTGCCGAGGGCGAACACGCAGAAGCTGATGGTGGGCCAGAGCTTGGTGAAGCCCTCGCTGAGCTTGAGGTTGATCGCGAAGCCGGTCTCCAGCAGGCCGGCCAGGACCACCAGGGCCCATGCCATCGCGTGCCCTCCCTGTCGATCGACGGGCGGACCGCATACGGCCCGACTTTCCTATGATCGCCAGGTGGGCCCGCTCCGACACCTCGAACGGGCCACCAACCCCGCCGACGGGCCGCGGACGGCCGGACTCAGTCGGCCTCGCCGTCCTTGCTGGCCAGCAGACGGCGCAGCGAGTAGAGCCGGGCCGCCTCGGCGTGGCCCTCGGCGACCCAGGCGTCCAGCGCGCAGTCCGGCTCGTCGTGGCTGCACGCGCGCGGGCAGTCGACGGTGCCGGCCTCCAGGTCGGGGAAGGCGAGGATGACCCGGGACGGATCGATGTGCGAGAGGCCGAACGAGCGGAAGCCGGGAGTGTCGATCACCCAGCCGGGGTTCAGCGCCTTCTTCGAGCCGGGCTTGGCGCCGGGCGGCGGGGGCAGGCGCAGCGCCAGCGCGGAGACGGTGGTGTGCCGGCCGCGGCCGGTGACGGCGTTGACGTGCCCGGTCTGTCGCCGGCGGTCCGGGACGAGCGCGTTGACCAGGGTGGTCTTGCCGACGCCGGAGTGGCCGATGAAGACCGTGGACAGGCCGCGCAGGTGCTCCCGGACGGCCTCGGCGCCGGTGGTCTCCAGCTCGTCGCGGCGGGTGACCACGTATTCGATGCCCAGCGGCGCGTAGGTCTCCAGCAGCGTCGAGGCCGGGGCGAGGTCCGACTTGGTGAGCACCAGCAGCGGCTCCATGCCCGCGTCGTACGCCGCCACCAGGCAGCGGTCGATCAGCCGGGGGCGCGGCTCCGGATCGGCCAGGGCGGTGACGATGGCCAGCTGCTCGGCGTTGGCGACCACGATCCGCTCGTACGGGTCGTCGTCGTCCGCGGTGCGCCGCAGCACCGAGGTGCGCTCCTCGACCCGGACGATCCGGGCGAGGGTGTCGGCGTCCCCGGTGAGGTCGCCGACCAGGTTGACCACGTCGCCGACGACGACGCCCTTGCGGCCCAGCTCGCGGGCCTTCATGGCGACGACCTCGCGTTCCTGCTTCGTTCCCGGGTCGACCAGGCAGGTGATCCGACCGCGGTCGATGGTCAGCACCATCGCCTCGGCGGCGTCCTCGTGCTTGGGCCGGATCCGGGTCCGCGGCCGGGAGCCCCGGCGGGCGGGGCGGTTGCGGATGTCGTCCTCGTCGGCGTCCTTGCCGTAGCGGCGCATGTGCTCAGTCTCCGCTCAGGCGCCCGCCGCCGCTTCGCCGAGCAGCTCGGACCACATCCCGGGGAAGTCGGGCAGGGTCTTGGCGGTGGTGGCGACGTTCTCGACCTCGACGCCGGGCACGGCGAGGCCGAGCACGGCGGCGGCGGTGGCGAGGCGGTGGTCCTCGTAGGTGTGGAAGATGCCGCTGTGCAGCGGGCGCGGGCGGATCCGCAGGCCGTCCTCGGTCTCGGTGACGTCGCCGCCCAGGTCGTTGATCTCCTTGGCGAGCGCGGCGAGCCGGTCGGTCTCGTGCAGGCGCAGGTGGGCGATGCCGTACAGGTGGGACTCGGAGTCGGCCAGCGCGGCGACGGCGGCGATCACCGGGGTGAGCTCGCCGACGTCGTGCAGGTCGGCCTCGATGCCGTGGATCCGGCCGGTGCCGGTGAACTGCAGGCCCTCGTCGGTGAACTCGCAGGCGCCGCCCATCCGGGTGTAGATCTCGCGCAGCTGGTCCCCGGGCTGGGTGGTGTGCCTGGGCCAGTCCCGCACGGTGACCCGGCCGCCGGTGACCAGGGCGGCGGCGAAGAACGGCGCGGCGTTGGAGAGGTCCGGCTCGACCACCAGGTCGCGGCCGAGCAGGGCGCCGGGGGTGACCCGCCAGACGTCCTTCTCGCCGCCGTCCTCGGGGGCGTCGACCTGGGCGCCGGCCAGCCGCAGCATCTCCACGGTCATCCGGATGTGCGGCAGCGACGGGACCGGGCCGCCGACGTGGCGGACCTCGATGCCGTGGTTGTAGCGGGCCCCGGAGAGCAGCAGGGCGGAGACGAACTGGGACGAGGAGGAGGCGTCCAGCTCGACCGGGCCGCCGTCCAGCGAGCCGGTGCCGTGCACGGTGAGCGGGAAGGCGCCCCGGCCGCCGTCCTCGATCCGGGCGCCGAGCGCGCGCAGGGCGTTGATCACACCGTGCTGGGGGCGCTCGTAGCAGCGCGGGTCGCCGTCGAAGTGCACGGGGCCGTCGGCGAGGACGGCGAGCGGCGGCAGGAAGCGCATCACCGTGCCGGCGTTGCCGACGTCGACGGAGGCGGGGCCGAGCAGCGCGGGGGCGGGGATGACCCGCCAGGCCTCGCCGCCGCCGGTGCCGCCGGAGTCGTTGTTGACCTTCTCCTCGATGGTGACCCCGAGGGCGCGCAGGCCGTCGGCCATCAGCTGGGAGTCGCGGCTGCGCAGCGGGCGCCGCACCCAGCCCGGCCCGTCGGCGAGTGCCGCCAGCACCAGGGCCCGGTTGGTGACCGACTTGGAGCCGGGGATGGTGACGGTGGCGTCGACGGGGCTGGTCGCGACGGGGGCGGGCCACAGGGTCTCGGTCATGGGGCAAGTCTAGGGGCCGCGGCGGAAGCCCCCCTCGTCGGTCGGGCGGCGGGACGCCCCGGCCGGCTACCGCAGCGGCTGGACCAGCCAGGCGGCGCCGAGGCCGAGGCAGGCGAGGGCGACGAGCAGGAAGACGGTGACCCAGGCGAGGGCGGGGACGTGGGTGAGCCGGGCGAGCTGGTCGGCGTCGGAGTCGCGGGCCCAGCCGATCCGGCGCTGGTGCTGGAGCTCCAGGACGGGGCGGACGGCGCCGAAGAGCAGGAACCAGCAGCCGAGGTAGGCGAAGCCGGCCTGGACCTCGGCGCTGCCGAACCACGAGACCAGGAAGAAGGCGCCGCCGGCGACCAGCACGCTGAGGAAGCCGAAGGCGTTGCGGATGCGCAGCAGCAGGGCGAGCAGCAGCACGATCGCCAGCCAGAGCAGCAGGGTGATCCGGTCGGCGGCGAGCAGGGCGGCGCAGCCGAGGCCGAGCAGCGCGGGGGCGGTGTAGCCGGCGGCGGCGGTGAGGACCATGCCGGGGCCGGTGGGGCGGCCGTAGGAGAGGGTGAGCCCGGAGGTGTCCGAGTGCAGCCGGATGCCGGCCAGCTTGCGGCGGGTGACCACGGCGATCAGGCCGTGGCCGCCCTCGTGGGCGATGGTCACGGCGTTGCGGGCGACGTGCCAGAGCGGGCGGGCCAGGACGGTGAGCAGGGCGGCGGCGCCGGTGGCCAGGACCAGCCAGCCGGGTGGGGCGGCCTGGGTGCCGGTCACCTGGTTCCACAGGTCGCCGAGGGTCAGGTCGTTCGCGTTCATCGGTGTCTCCGCCTCCGTCCGCCGCACTGGGCCGTCGCGTTGGGCCGTTCGGGGCAGCCTCCCATGCGGGGACGGGCGGGAGGCGGCGGGTGGTTCTGGTCCGGGGATGAACAAGTCCTGAGGACCGGTGGCATGGCAAGCTGGCCCGCATGTGCGGTCGGTTCGCAGCCAGCAGCAAGCCCGAGGACGTCGTCGAGCTGTTCGACGTCGAGCACTGGGATCCCGCGGAGACCCTGGACCCGAACTGGAACGTCGCGCCGACCAACAGCGCCTTCGTGGTGCTGGAGCGGCTGGGCGGGGAGCGGCCGCGGCCGGTGCGGCAGTTGCGGGTGCTGCGCTGGGGGCTGGTGCCGCAGTGGTCGAACTCCGCCGAGACGGCGGTGAAGATGATCAACGCCCGGTCGGACACGGTGCACGAGAAGCCCTCGTACCGGCAGGCCTTCGCCGCGCGCCGGTGCATCCTGCCGGTGGACGGCTACTACGAGTGGCAGACGGTGCCGGGGGAGCGCGGAAAGGCCCGCAAGAAGCCGTACTTCGTCTCCCGGGCCGACGGCACCCCGCTGGCGCTGGCCGGGCTGTACGAGTTCTGGCGCAACCGGGCGGTGCCGCCCGGGCACCCGGAGGCCTGGCTGGTGACCTTCACGATCGTCACCACGGACGCCGAGGAGTCGCTGGCGCCGATCCACGAGCGGATGCCGCTGTTCCTGGACCCGGGGGACTGGGACGCGTGGCTGGACCCGCGGCCGACCGACCCGGACGGGCTGCGCCCGCTGCTGGTGCCCCCGCCGCCGGGCGCGCTGCTGGCCACCCCGGTGTCGCCGGCGGTCGGCAGCATCCGCAACAACGGTCCGGAGCTCAAGGAGCCGTGGACCGAGGTCGAGTACGAGACCACCCTGTTCTGAACCTTCCTGGAGTCACTGCGATGAGCACCACCGAACTGGTCCCCACCGAGGCCGGGGAGGCCCGGATCACCTACCACCGCGCCGAGCGGCCCGTGGTCGTGCTGGCGCTCGGCCACGGCGCGGGCGGCGGGATCGAGGCCCGGGACCTGGTGGCGCTGGCCGGGAAGCTGCCGGCCCGGGGGATCACCGTGGCGCTGGTCGAGCAGCCCTGGCGGGTGGCGGGCCGCAGGCTCGGCCCGGCGCCGAGGACGCTGGACCTCGGCTGGCGGCCGGTGGCGGAGCGGCTGGCCGGGCAGGGCCTGCCGCTGGTGGTGGGCGGTCGCAGCGCCGGGGCGCGGGTGGCCTGCCGCACGGGCGCGGCGACCGGGGCGGTCGGGGTGGTGGCCCTGGCGTTCCCGCTGCACCCTCCGGGCAAGCCGGAGAAGAGCCGGGCCGGGGAGCTGCTGGAGTCCGCTCTGCCGACGCTGGTGGTGCAGAGCGCGGCGGACCCGTTCGGCGGGCCGGCGGAGTTCCCGGAGCTCCCGGCGGGGCACGAGCTGGTGGCGGTGCCGTACGGCAGCCACGGCTTCGAGGTGCCCAAGCGGGCGCCGGTGGGGCAGGACGAGGTGCTGGACCTGATCTGCTCGTCGGTGGGGGACTGGGTGCTGCGGCTGCTGTGAGGCCGTGAGCGGGGAGTTTCCGCTCGATCACTCGTGCGAGCGAATGGTGCCCGGGGGCGGGAATGCGGCCGCGGCCGGTGTGGTTGTCGTGTCCGTCAGCACGAGTCACCGGTGTGAGAGGCAGGGCAGATGGGTTCGATCGCGTGCCCCGAGCGGCCTGAGGAGCGCGAGGCCACCACGGCGTTCGCCCCCTCGTGGTCGGAGTGGCTCGACGCGGGCGAGAAGCCCGTCAGCCCGATATCCTCCATTTCTGGGCGGCCCGCCGTGGGCCGTGCCCGTCATGCCGAGGAGGTGGGTCCGGTCGTCGGGACCGAGCACGAGGCCGATCCGGGCCGTGGCCCGGGCGACGCCCTGCCCGCGGGCGAGGCGCTCACCGGTGAGGAGCTGGCCGAGGCGATCGGTGAGGACACCTACCGGGTGTCGGCGGAGGAGAGCGAGGAGGCCCGGCGGGAGCGCTTCGAGCGCGACGCCCTGGGCTACCTGGATCCGATGTACTCGGCGGCGCTGCGCATGACGCGCAACCCGGCCGACGCGGAGGACCTGCTCCAGGAGGCGTTCGCGAAGGCGTACGCGTCCTTCCACCAGTTCCGTGAGGGCACGAACCTCAAGGCCTGGCTGTACCGCATCCTCACCAACACGTTCATCAACTCGTACCGCAAGAAGCAGCGGGAGCCCCAGCGCACCGCGGCGGAGGAGATCGAGGACTGGCAGCTGGCCCGGGCCGAGTCGCACATGTCGACCGGTCTGCGCTCGGCCGAGACCCAGGCACTCGACCACCTTCCCGACAGTGATGTGAAGGACGCGCTCCAGGCCATCCCGGAGGAATTCCGGATCGCCGTCTATCTCGCGGACGTAGAAGGCTTTGCGTACAAGGAGATCGCGGACATCATGGGTACTCCCATCGGTACGGTGATGTCCCGGCTGCACCGCGGCCGTCGTCAGCTGCGCGGCATGCTGGAGGATTACGCCCGTGAGCGCGGGCTGGTCCCGGCCGGCAGCGGGGCAGGGCAGGAAGCGAAGGGCTCGGGCTCATGAGCTGCGGCGATCCGCACGAAACCGAGTGTGGCGAGGTCCTCGACCACCTCTATGAATTCCTCGACAACGAGATGCCCGAGGGCGACTGCGCAAAGTTGCGCGTCCACTTCGAGGAGTGCTCGCCCTGCCTGAAGCAGTACGGGCTGGAGCAGGCGATCAAGGCGCTGATCAAGCGTTCCTGCGGGTGCGACGACACCCCGACCGACCTGCGCAGCAAGGTGCTGGCCAGGATCGACTCGATCCGGGCCGGGCAGCGTTCGGGCGAGCAGGTGGTGGTCGCGGTGGAGACCACCGTCGAGGTGCACGCCGAGTCGGCCCGTCCGGCGCCCGGGCTGGGCGGGGCGGCCGAGCAGGAGTCCACGGAGCGCCCCGGCGCGCCGGTCGAGGCCGGCGCCCAGGCGGAGTGACGGCCCCTCGGCGAACGCCCGCGCGGCGAACGTCCGTGCGACGGACGGCCGGGTGGTCGACCACCGGGTGCGGTGGTCCGTCGGCCCGCCGGTGAGGGCGGGGCGGGCGGTTCGCGCAGGTCGGGCAAGGAGTGACAGCGGCCCCGGGAGAGTGTGCTCCCGGGGCCGCTCCCGTTCCGCTCGCGCGCGCCCTCACTCGTTCGAGTGAGTTGGCGGTGCGCCAACTGCGCCGTTGCGCCATCATGCGTCCCCATGTCCGGACGGCGGCCTATTCTCCTGACGGACACTCACCGTCGGTCCGCCCGACGCGTTGAGGTAAGACGGGGTCCGTACGGCGGGGAGGTCGAGATCGCTACCGACTGTGGAGGATCGACCCTGCCGCGAGGGGCGGCGCGCTACCTGGTGGCCGTCCCGGTGGCGGCGCTGTGCTGCCTGGTGCCGCTGCTGCCCGCCGCGGCCGTCCCCGGGGTGCCGCACTGGCTGGGCGGGCCGGTGGACTGGCCCAAGGTCGGGCTGCTGGCCTTCCTGCACGGCTGCTGGGAGTCCCTGGCCCAGGGCCTGCCCACGCCCTGCCTGGTGCTGGTGCGCCGGCTGCTGCACCGGCCGGCGCTGCCCGAGCGGACGCCGGCCCGGCCCGGGGTGAACGCCTTCTTCCCGGTGCTGTTCGCCGGGGTGCTGATGCTCCCGCCGTCCGCCGCCGCCCTGGTCGCCGCCCCGGCCGCGCTGCTCGGCGGCCCGAACGGGCGCGGCTGCCGCCCGCGCCAGCTGTTCAACGGCTCCCAGCTCGCGCTGTGCGCCTTCGCCTCCTCGGCCGCCTTCCACCTGCTGCACGGCCCGCAGCTGCTGCTCGGCTCCCGCTTCCCGGCCGCGCTGCTGCCGGGATTCGCCGCCGTCGCGGTTTTCTGCCTGGTCAACGGGGTGGTGGTGGGCGTCATGCTGATGCTCGGCGAGGGGCGCCGCCCCGGGGTGCTGCTGCGCGGGGCGCACGCGGTGTGCGGGCTGCCGGTGCTGGTGCACGCGGCCGGCGGGCTGATGGTCGCGGTGCTCTGGCAGGGCCCGTACGGCGCGTTCGCGGCGCTGCTCGCCCTGCTGCCGCTGTCCATCTCGGCCTGGGTGTTCGCCCAGGGCCAGCGCGAGCGCGACGCCCACCAGGCCACCGTGCAGTCGCTGGTGCAGGCCGTGGAGATCAAGGACTCCTACACCCGGGGCCACAGCGAACGGGTCGGCCGGGCCTCGGTGCTGATCGCCACTCAGCTCGGCATGGAGGCCGAGCGGCTGCGCACCCTGCGCTTCGCCGGCATCCTGCACGACGTCGGCAAGCTCGGGGTGGCCACCGAGCTGCTGCGCAGAAACGGTCCCCTCACCGAGGCGGAGCGCCGGGCGGTGGAGATCCACCCGGTGTACGGGTACGAGCTGGTGCGCGGGATCGACTTCCTCGGCGAGGCGCACGCCGGAATCCTGCACCACCACGAGCGGATGGACGGCCGGGGCTACCCGAGCGGGCTGGCCGGCGAGCGGATCCCCGAGTTCGCCCGGATCATCTCGGTCGCCGACGCCTTCGACTCGATGACCTCCACCCGCTCCTACCGGCGCGGCCGCCCGGTCGGCGAGGCGGTCACGGAGCTGGAGCGCTGCTCGGGCAGCCAGTTCGACCCGGTGATGGTGCGGGCGCTGATCGACGCGCTGGCCGGGCACGACTGGCAGCCGGTGGTGCACTCCGAGGACGGCATCGAGGCGGTGCCGGACATCCCGCTCGGGGTGCCCGAGCCGGTCCGGGCGGCGCCGGGCCGGGTGCCGCCCCAGGGCGGGAGCGTCCCCGTGGCCGGGCAGCCGTGAGGGCCCCCGGGCGCGCGGCTTCCGGGCGTGCGGTGCTCGGAGCGGGGGCGTTCGGGCGTGCGGTGTGCGGAGCGGGGGCGTTCGGGCCCCGGGCGCTGCGGCGGGTGCTCCTCGGCCGCACGCCCTGCGGGCGCACCGCGCGCGCGGTGCACGCGGTGGCCGCCGCGCTGCTGGCGCTCGCGCTGGGCGCCGTCGCGGTGCGCGGGGTCGCGGAGCCCGGGGTCGTGCTGGCGTTCACCGCGCTGATCGCGCTCGGCGAGTGCGTCCGGATCACCCTTCCGGGGGATCGGGAGCAGGCGCCCATCGGGGCGGCCGGCGCGCTGGCGTACGCGCTGCTCGGGCCGCTGCGCGGAGTGCCGACCGCGCACGGGACGCTCCAGGTGGTCGCGGTGACCGGGGCCGGCCTGCTGCTGGGCTGGCTGGCCTGCCTCGTCCTGCCGCGCCGTGTCCTGCCGGGCGGCCCCGGCCGTCCGCCCGGCCGTCCGCCCTGGGCCGACCCGGCCCGCCGCGACGGCGCCGCCCGCCGGCTGCTCGCCGTCGGCTTCGCGGCCGCCGTCTTCCAGCCGCTCTACAACGGCGGTGCGGTCGACCGCTTCTCGCCCGAGGGCCCGGCGTACGGGGTGTTCCTGACCGCCGTCGCCGCGCTGGCCGCGCTCTGCGACGCGACCCTGGCCGCGCTGCTGCGCCGGTCCGGCGGTGGGCTGCGGTTCCCGGCGGCGCTGGAGGACGAGCTGCGCTCGCTGTTCGGCATCGGCTCGGCGATCGTCGCCACCGGGATGCTGGTCAGCCTCGCGGCGGGCGAGGTCGGGCTGTGGGCGCTGCCGCTGTTCTGCACCCCGCTGCTGCTCGCCCAGGTGTCCTTCCGGCGCGCCGCCGCCGTGCGGGCCACCACCGGGCAGACCATCGCCAGCCTCGCCCGGGCCACCGAGGTGGCCGGCTACACCCCGCACGGGCACGCGCGCCGGGTCGCGGACACGGCGTGCGCGCTGGGCCGCGAGCTGGGTATGGGTACCCGCGAGCTCGCCCTGTTGGAGTACGCCGCGCTGATGCACGACGTCGGCCAGCTCTCCCTGGTCGAACCGGTTCCGGACGGTGCCACCGCCCTGCTGCCGTACGCCGAGCAGCAGCGGATCGCCCGCCTCGGCAGCGAGGTGATCAGCCGCACCGGAGTGCCCCGGCAGGTCGCCGAGCAGGTCGCCCGGCTGGCCGACCCGTACACCGGACCCGCCCCCGGCGAGGGGCCGGTGCCGCTCGCGTCCCGGATCATCCGGGTCGCCAACGCCCACGACGACCTGCTCACGTCGGCCCGCGGCCGGGGCGTCGGCGAGGCCGTCGGGCGGCTGGAGGCCCTGGAGGTGCTGCGGCTGGGCCGCGGCCGGGTCTACGACCCCCGCGTGGTGGACGCCCTCGCCAGGGTGGGCGGCCAGGCCCGTCGCTGAGGGGCGGGCCCGGGTGCGCGGGGCCCGCACGGTACGGGCCGTGCGCCGCCGTCGCGGGACCGGGAAAACCGGGTTCCGGCTGTCAGGGGTTGAGCGGGTGGGATCGGACGGGCAGGCTGGGGAGGGGCGGACCCCAACCTCGGCGGTGGGGAGCGCGGGCGGGGGCGGGCGTGGTTGGATGCGGTCGTAGCGTGGAACACCGACCCGGGGCACCGGGCCCCGAACACCGTCCGAGGCGGTACGGGCACGGTGGCACGGGACTTGAGCGGACGACGACGGCAGGGACGAACGTGAGGATCTTCCACCGGGCACGGCACCGGCCGTCCGCCACCTGGCGGCAGACGACCGACCGGGCCTTCACGCTGATCGGCGACGGCCGCTACGAGGACGCCGGCGCGCTGCTGGTGATGGCCGCCGACCTGGAGCCGTGGCTCTCCGACTCCTGGTTCAACCTCGCCCTGCTGCACAAGTTCCGCCGGGACTGGGAGCAGGCCCGCTCGGCCGGGCTGCGCGCCGTCGCCCTGCTGGACCGCGAGCACGGCGCCCCGGACTGGTGGAACCTCGGCATCACCGCCACCGCCCTCCAGGACTGGCCGCTGGCCCGCCGCGCCTGGCAGGCGTACGGGCTGAAGCTGCCCGGCGGCCCCGGCGGGCAGCAGGACGGCCCGGTCAGCCTGGACCTCGGCACCACCCCGGTACGGCTCTCCCCGGACGGCGAGTCCGAGGTGGTCTGGGGCCGCCGGCTGGACCCGGCCCGGATCGAGGTGCTGTCCATCCCGCTGCCCTCCTCCGGCCGCCGCTGGGGCGAGGTGGTGCTGCACGACGGCGCCCCGCACGGCGAGCGGGTCACCGACGGCGTCGCCTACCCGGTGTTCGACGAGATCGAGCTGTGGGCGCCCTCCCCGGTGCCGACGTACGTGGTGCTGCTCCAGGCCGCCACCGCCGGGGACCGGGACGCGCTGGAGCGGCTGGTCGCCGACGCCGGCTACGCGGCCGAGGACTGGACCTCCTCGGTGCGGCTGCTGTGCCGCGCCTGCTCGGAGAGCCGGATGGCCTCCGACGACGGCGTCGCCGCCCACCACGACCCGCACGACGACGGCGACGCCGCCCACCCCGGCCATCTCAGCCACCTCAGCCAGGGCGGCGCGGCCGGGATGTCCTGGCTGGTCGAGCGCGAGTGCGGGATCGCCGCACCGGCCCACCTGGTGCGCACCCTGCTGGACCGCTGGGTCGCGGCCGCCCCGGGAAGCCGGGCTTACCGGGATCTCGAAGAAGTGTGCTGAGTACCCTGGTGAGGTAACGCGTACACCGACGGAAGCGGAAGACATGGCGGAGCAGGCCGAGCAGCACGAGCACGAGCACGACGTGGAGGGGACGGCGCCCGAGACGCCCGTGAAGGTGATCGGTGAGGAGCCCGACCTCAGCAGGGGCACCGCGCGCCCGATCACCGTCGTCGGCAACCCGGTGCTGCACCGCGAGGTCAAGGACGTCACCGTCTTCGACGGCGAGCTGTCCGCACTGATCGACGACATGTTCCAGTCGATGTACGCCGCCGAGGGCGTCGGCCTCGCCGCCAACCAGATCGGCGTCGACCTCAAGGTCTTCGTCTACGACTGCCCGGACGACGACGGCGTGCGCCACATCGGCCACGTGATCAACCCGGTGCTGGAGGAGTACCCGGCCGACCGCCGCCGCGTCCTGGACGACGGCAACGAGGGCTGCCTCTCCGTCCCCACCGCCTACGCGGAGCTGGCCCGCCCGGACTTCGCCGCGGTCACCGGCGTCGACAAGGACGGCAAGCCGATCCGCGTCGAGGGCACCGGCTTCTTCTCCCGCTGCCTCCAGCACGAGACCGACCACCTGTACGGCACCCTCTACATCGACAAGCTGTCGAAGCGGGACCGCAAGGACGCCCTGCAGCAGATGGCCGAGGGCACCCCGAAGTACGCGACGGTGTCGAACGCCTGACGGTGCGGTACGCGCGAGGGCCGGGACACCGCTGGTGTCCCGGCCCTCGGCGTGGGGTCAGCCGTGCCGCAGCCGGCCGGTGGACTCGCGGGCGACCAGCTCCGGGCTGAACAGGTAGTCCCTGACCTGGCCGCCGTGCCCCTCCAGCTGGCGCCACAGGGCCTCGGCGACGGCCGCGGCCATCTCCTGGATCGGCTGGCGCACGGTGGTCAGCGGCGGGTTGCTGTGGGCGGCCAGGTAGCAGTCGTCGTAGCCGACCACGGAGAGGTCGCCCGGCACCGAGCGGCCGGCCTCGCGGGCGGCCTGGGCGACGCCGAGGGCCATCAGGTCGCTGCCGGCGACGATCGCGGTGACGCCCGCGTCGAACAGCTGGCGGGCGGCCGCGGCGCCGCCGGCGATCGAGTAGGAGGACTCGGCGTACCAGTCGGCGGGGGCCTCCTCGCCGAGCAGTTCGCGCATCGCGCGCCGGTAGCCGTCCAGGCGGTTGATCGAGGGCCGCAGGTAGCCCTGGCCGCCGGCCAGTCCGATCCGCCGGTGGCCGAGTTCGCGCAGGTGGGCGACGGCGATCCGGGCGCCGAGTGCCTCGTCGGTGGCGACGGTGGGTACGGCCAGGCCCTCGACCCGGCCGCTGACCAGCACCATCGGGATGCCGCGTTCGTGCAGCAGCCGGTAGAAGCCGTGGTCGGCGTGCGGGTTGGCGTGCCGGCCGGAGACCAGGACCAGCCCGGAGACGCCCTTGCGCAGCAGGACGTCGATGTAGCCCAGCTCGGCGGTGCCCTGGCGGGTGGAGGTGCCGACCACGGCGGTCAGGCCGTGCTTGGCGAGCTGCACCTCGATCGCGGAGGCGAGCAGGGGGAAGACCGGGTTGTCGAGCTCGGGGACGACGATGCCGATGAGCGCGCCCTGGTGCGGGTCGTAGCCCTGGTCGGGCTGCCAGCCGAGCTCCCGCATGGCCTCGGCGACCTTGAGCCTGGTGTCGTCGGAGACACCCGGTCGGTCGTTGATCACCCTGCTCACCGAGGCGGCGCTGACGCCTGCCCGGGCGGCGATGTCCCGTAGTGACGGGCCGCTCAATGTGGTCCTCCCGACTGGTCGAGCCTGCATCTTACAAATCCCGGGCCGCGGGTCGGCGAGGCTGTTGAAACAATCTTAGCAACATATTGCGCAACAGTTTCATCGCCGTTACGGTTCCCTCGTCGGCCCCGGTAAGCGGAACGCCGCCCTCCAGTACCCTGTTCGCCCGACCGAGGAGCTCCATGGACACGGCCCGCAGCCACCGCCTCGCCGCCCGCCACCTGCCGCACCACGACGGCTCCGCGCGCTACGTCGGCGACCTCGCGCCCCGGCTCGGGCAGAAGGTCGACCTGCTGGTCCGGATCCCGGCCGACCAGCCGGTGGAGCGGGTCTTCCTGCGCTCCGTCCCCGACGGCGAACCGCACTTCGAGGCCGCCGTGCCCGACCGCACCGACGCCGACGCGAACTGGTGGCGGGTCGGCCTGACGATGGTCAACCCGGAGATGAACTACCGGTTCTGGCTGCACACCCCGGACGGCGGGCGCTGGCTCACCGCGGCGGGCCTGCACGACCACGACCTGCCGGACGCCACCGACTTCCGCCTCACCGCCCACCCGGCCCCGCCGGCCTGGGCCGCCGACGCGGTGGTCTACCAGATCTTCCCCGACCGCTACGCCCGGGGCGGCGACGCCCCGCTCGCCGAGTGGGCCCGCCCGGCCGACTGGGACACCCCGCTGCACACCGGCGACGCCGCCGCCCTCCAGCAGATGTACGGCGGCGACCTCTGGGGCGTGGCCCGCAGGATCGACCACATCCAGCGCCTCGGCGCCACCGTCATCTACCTCACCCCCTTCTTCGAGGGCCGCTCCAACCACCGCTACGACGCCGTCTCCTTCGACCGCGTCGACCCGGCGCTCGGCGGCGACGAGGCGCTGATCGCACTGATCGCCGAGGCGCACCGGCGCGGCATCAAGGTGATCGGCGACATCACCCTCAACCACTCCGGCAGCGACCACGAGTGGTTCCGCACCGCCCAGCAGGACCCCGGCAGCCCCGAGGCCGGCTACTACTTCTTCGGCGAGGGCGGCCCCGAGGACTACGCCACCTTCCTGGGCGTGCGCACCCTGCCGACCTTCGACCACCGCTCGGCCGAACTGCGCCGCCGCCTCTACGAGGGCCCCGACTCGGTGGTCGCCAAGTACCTCAAGGCGCCGTTCCACCTGGACGGCTGGCGGGTCGACGTGGCCCAGATGGCCGGCCGACGCGGCGAGGTCGAACTCAACCGCCTGGTCGCCACCACCACCGCCGCCACCGTACGGGCCGCCAACCCCGACGCCGTGCTGCTCGCCGAGCACCAGCACGACGCCTCGCTCGCCCTGGGCGGCGACGGCTGGCAGGGCACCATGAGCTACGCGGGCTTCACCCGCCCGGTCTGGGCCTGGCTCGCCGAACGGCACGACCAGAAGGACTTCTGGGCGGTGCCCGGGCCGATCCCCGACTACAGCGGCGCCCAACTGCGGGCCACCATGACGGCGTTCGGCGCCGCCCTGCCCTGGCGCAGCCGGGTGCACAACCTCACCCTGCTGGACTCGCACGACACCGCCAGGTTCCGCAGCTTCGCCGGCCCCGAGCGCCAACTGCTGGGCGCGGCCCTGCTGTTCACCCTGCCCGGCACCCCGATGGTGTTCTCCGGCGACGAGGTCGGCGTGGTGGGCGAGGGCCTGGAGGAGGGCCGCAAGCCCTTCCCCTGGGACGAGTCCGCCTGGGACCAGCACACCTACCGCACCTACCGCGAGCTGATCCGGCTGCGCCGCGGCCACAGCGCGCTCAGCGGCGGCGGGCTGCGCTGGCTGCTCGCCGAGCGCGACGTCCTGCTGTTCGAGCGCGAGGACGACCAGGAGCGGATCCTGGTGCAGATCAGCCGGGCCGACCACCCGCCGGTGGCGGGGGAGTGGCACGCCACCCACCTGCTCGGCGGGCCGCAGCTCGTCCCCGGCCGCGACCTGCCCGCCGAGGGCCCGGCCGTGCACGTCTGGTCGGTGGCCCGATGAGCACCTCCACCGCGGGGACCGCCGCCGTGCGCCGCGGCCGGATCGAACGCGTCCCGGGCTTCCGCTCCGAACAGCTCGGCAACGAACGGGACCTCCTGGTCCACCTGCCGCCCGGCTACGACGAGGACCCGGACGCCGACTACCCGGTGCTCTACCTCCAGGACGGCCAGCAGGTCTTCGACCAGGGACAGCGGCCCACCTGGGCGCTGGACCGGACGCTGGAGCAGCTCTACGCCGAGGGCCTGATACCCGAGCTGATCGCGGTCGGCGTGCCCAACGCCGGCGCCGAGCGCGGCACCGAGTACTCGCACGTCGCCGAGTACTGGCGCACCCCCGGCACCCCGCTCAAGGGCCACCGCTACGAGGCGTTCCTGGTCGACGAGGTCAAGCCGTTCGTCGACGCCCGCTACCGGACCAGGACCGGGCCGGAGCACACCGCGGTGATGGGCTCCTCGATGGGCGGCCTGGTCGCCTACCACATGGCCTTCCGCCGCCCCGAGGTGTTCGGCCTGGCCGCCGTCCTCTCCCCGTTCCTCACCCACGTCGACCCGGCCGGCCTCGGCGAGAAGTCGGTGTACGAGCGCTACCGCCGCCGCGGGCCCAGCCGGCTCTGGCTGGACATCGGCGGCCGGGAGGGCCTGATCCTGGCCCGGCCGGCCAGGGAACTGGCCGTCCAGCTCCTCGACGAGGCCGGCTACACCAGCGGCGCCGACCTCCTCTACTACGAGGACCCGCAGGCACCCCACCACGAGGACGCCTGGCGTCCCCGCGCCCGGCACGCGCTGCTGCACCTGTTCGGCGCCGCCTCGCCGGTCGTCTCGCTCACCGCCGCCGCGCACCTGCGGCTCGCCCCCGGCGAGACCTGGAGCGCCGTCAACCCGGTCGCCGTCCGGGCCGACGGCGTGCGGTACACCGCGCTGGAGGCCGACTACCGGGTGGAGCGGCCCGAGGTCGCCGCCGTCCTGCCGCACGGGCTGCTGCGCCCGCTGGCCGCCGGCCGCACCGCGGTGACCGTCCGGGCGCACGGGCTGGACGCGCCCACCGAGGTCGAGGTGGCGCCGGAGCTGCCGGCCCGGCCCGTCCTGGAGGTGGTCGTCACCGTGCCGGACGGCACCCCGGACGACGCGCCGGTGATGTTCGGCCCGCTGACCTGCCGGCCCGACGGCCCCGGGCGCTTCCGCGGCCGGATCGCCGTCCCGCGTGGCACCGGCTTCGACGGCGGCGTCTCCCGCGGCTGGGGCCTGGACGCCGTCGACGAGGACGGCCTGCGGGTCGTGCACCCGCTCACCGTCGACCGGGACACCCGCCTCGACCTCACCGTCGACCGCTGGCACCGCCCGGCGGACGGCATCTGACCCGCCCTCCCCGGGCCCGGCCCCACCCCGGGGTCCGGGCCCCACCCGCCCCGGGGCCCGGCCCCACCCCCTCCCAGACGAAGGAGTCTCGGACGATGCGCTACCGCAGACACGCCGCTCTCGGCGTCCTCGCCCTGCTGGTCACGGCCTGCGGCGGCACCTCGCCCGCCGGCACGCCGTCCACCGGCACCCCGGCCGCCGGCTCATCCGCCGCGGGCGCCGCCCCGGGGGGAGCGATGACCGACCCGCCGATCCCGGCCGCGGAGGGCGATCTGGTGATCTGGGCGCAGACCCAGCAGGCCGCCGCCCTCCAGCCGGTCGCCGACCGGTTCGGCAAGGAGCACGGGGTCAAGGTCACCGTCGTCCCGCAGTCCGTCAACACCCAGCAGGCCTACGTCTCGGCCACCAACGCGGGCAAGGGCCCCGACCTGGTGGTGGGCGCCTCCGACTGGCTGGGCAACCTGGTGCAGAACGGCGTCGTCGCGCCCGTTCCGCTCACCGGGGCGCAGAAGGCGTCGTTCGAGCCCGCCGCGCTGGAGGCCGTGCAGCACGACGGCCGGCCGTACGGGCTGCCCTACGCGACCGAGAGCCTGGTGCTGTTCCGCAACACCGAACTCGCCCCGGACGCCCCCGCCACCTTCGAGGACCTCGCCGCCGCCGGGCAGGGCGCCGTCAAGGCCGGCCGCAGCGACGTCCCGCTCGCCCTGCCGATCGGCCAGCAGGGCAACGCGTACGCGCTGCAGCCGCTGTTCACCTCGGCCGGCGGCTACCTGTTCGGCACCAAGGCGGACGGCGGCTACGACACCGCCGACCTCGGGGTCGGCGGGCCGGGCTCGATCGCGGCCGGCGAGCTGTTCAAGCAGTACGGGGAGAAGGGCAGCGCGCTGTTCAACCGCTCGGTGGACACCAACGCCATCGCGCTGTTCACCGAGCGCAAGACGCCGTTCCTGGTGGCCGGCCCCTGGGCGCTGGGCCAGCTCAAGCAGTCCGGGCTGCCCTACGCGATCTCGCCGGTGCCCGGCTGGGCGGGCAAGGGCCAGGCCCGGCCGTTCATCGGGGTGCAGAGCTTCTACCTGTCCGCCAAGGCCAGGAACGTGCCGCTGGCCCAGGAGTTCCTGCTGCGCGAGATCGGCTCCGAGTCGGGCCAGCTGGCCCTCTACCAGGCCTCGCCGGAGCCGCCGGCGCTCACCTCCGCGCTCGCCCGGGCGTCCGCGACCGACCCCGACATCGGCGCCCTCGCCGCCGCCGGGGCGGGCGGGCAGCCGCTGCCGACGATCCCCGCGATGAACGCGATCTGGGGGCCGCTCGGCCAGGCCGAGGCGAACATCGTGGCCGGTGCCGACCCGGCCACGACCATGAAGCAGGCCGGCGAGGCCATCCGGGCCGCCCTGGGCTCCGCCCGCTGAGGCCCTGCCCTTCCGAACCCCCGTACACCGAACTCCCGTACACCGAGCCCCCGTGTGCCGGGCCTCCGTGCACCCAGCCCCCGTGTGCCGAGCCCTCCGCACGCGTGCCGCCACCCGGACGGCCACCACCTCCGGGCGCCCTCCGGACCAGGGACCCACCCATGACCTCCCCCACCCTTCAGGACAGCAGGCGCCCGGACGACGACTCCGCCGCCGCCCCGGACCGCCCGCCCCGCCGGGCCCCCCGCCGCTCGGGCGCCGTCACCGCGCTCGTGGCGAGGACCTCCCTGCTGGCCGCCGTCGCCGCCCTCGCCCTCTACGCGGCGCCCCGGCTGTACGACGGCGGGCACTGGGCCGCGCTCGGCGTGCTGGCCGCGGCCGTCGGCGCGACGTTCTGGACCTACCTCTCGCCGCGCCGGCTGCCCGCCAAGTACCTGCTGCCCGCCACCGGGCTCTTCCTCGCGTTCGTGGCCTACCCCGTGCTGTACATCGTCGCCATCTCCTTCACCGACTACGGCGACGGCCACCTCCTCACCAAGGACCAGGCGGTCCGCAGCCTCGTCGAGCACTCCGTCGAGCCCGTTCCCGGCAGCCCCTCGTACGCGCTCACCGTCGCCACCGGACCGGACGGCGGCCCGCTGGTGCTGCTGCTCACCGACCCCGACACCGGGCAGGTGTCGGCCGGCACCGCGAGCGGCCTCGCCCCCGCCCCCGCCGGGACGGTCGCCGGACCGGACGGCCGGGTCACCTCCGCCCCCGGACTGAAGCTGCTCACCTTCGGCCAGATCAACGCCCGCTCCGCCGAGCTGACCGGCCTGCGGGTGCCGGTGGACGGCGCCTTCCTGGTGAGCCAGGGGCTCTCGATGGCCACCACCGCCCGGCCCACCCTCGTCCACGACCGGGCGGCCGACACCCTCACCGACACCCGCGACGGCACCGTGTACCACCCGGAGGACGGCCGGTACACCGCCGCCGACGGCTCCGGGCGGACCCTGCCCACCGGCTGGCACCGCACCGTCGGCTTCGCCAACTTCACTGCCGTGCTCACCAGCCCCGCCATCCGCGGCCCCTTCCTCGGCGTCCTCGCCTGGACCTTCGGCTTCGCCCTGCTCTCCACCGGCGCGTCCTTCGCCCTCGGCCTCGGCCTCGCGCTCACCCTGCACCACCCGCGGCTGCGCGGGCAGCGGGTCTACCGCTCGCTGATGCTGCTGCCGTACGCGATGCCCGCGTTCATCGGCATCCTGATCTGGCAGAGCATGTACAACCGGGACTTCGGGCTGCTCAACCAGCTGCTGCACACCCGGATCGACTGGCTGGGCGAGGCCTGGAGCGCCCGGTTCGCGGTGGTGCTCACCAGCCTCTGGCTCGGCTTCCCCAACATGCTGCTGATCTGCACCGGCGTGCTGCAGGCGATGCCCGCCGAGCTCAACGAGGCCGCCCGGATCGACGGCGCCGGGCCGTGGCGGGCGTTCCGGGCGGTCACCTTCCCGCTGCTGCTGGTCGCCGCCGCGCCGGTGCTGATCTCGTCCTTCGCCTTCAACTTCAACAACTTCAACGCCATCCAACTGCTCACCGGCGGCGGGCCGTTCGACGGCGCGGGCGGCACGGCCGGCTCCACCGACATCCTGATCAGCTACACCTACCGGCTGGCCTTCGGTGGGCAGGGCGCCCAGTACGGCTTCGCCGCCGCGCTGTCCATCGTCATCTTCCTTCTGGTCGGGCTGATCACGCTGGTGGGCTTCCGCCGCACCCGCGCCCTTGAGGAGCTGAACGCATGACCACCACGTCCGGTACCACCGGTACCACCGGCACCGCTGCCGCGCGCTGGCTGCGCCGCTTCGGCTGGCGGCACCTGATCGCCGTGCTCGCCGTCTGCTTCGCGCTGTTCCCGCTGCTGTTCGTGTTCTCCGCCGCGCTCAACCCGCTCGGCACGCTCCAGTCGTCCACCCTGCTGCCCCGGCACGCCTCGCTCGCCAACTTCACCGCGCTCTTCACCGACGGGCAGTACCCGTTCGCCCGGTGGCTGGGGAACACCGCGCTGGTCTGCGGCACCTTCGCGGTGCTCAACGTGCTGCTCGGGGTGCTGGCCGCGTACGCCTTCTCGCGGTTCCGCTTCCGGGGTCGGCGGTTCGGGCTGATGGCGGTCTTCCTGGTGCAGATGTTCCCGCAGTTCCTCGCGGTGATCTCGCTCTACCTGATGTTCGCGAAGATCGGCGACGTGCTGCCGGCGATCGGCCTGGACACCCCGTGGGGCCTGGTGCTGGTCTACCTCGGCGGCGCGATGGGGGTGAACACCTGGCTGATGAAGGGCTACCTGGACACCATCCCGCGCGAGATCGACGAGGCCGCCAAGGTGGACGGCGCCGGGCACGCCCAGATCTTCTTCCGGCTGATCCTGCCGCTCGCCGCGCCGATGCTGGTGGTGATCTCCATCCTGTCGCTGACCGCCGCGCTCAACGACGTGATCCTCGCGAACATCTTCCTGACCTCGAACGACTCCAAGACGGTCGCGGTCGGCCTCTACGGGATCATCTCCGGCCAACAGGACCAGAACTACGGCCTGTTCGCCGCCGGGGCGCTGGTGACCTCGCTGCCGGTGATCGTGGTCTACCAGTTCCTCCAGCGCTACCTGGCCCAGGGGCTGACCGCGGGATCGGTCAAGGGCTGAGCACGGGTGGCGGGCCCGCCGCCCCGGACGCCGACGACGTCCGGGGCGGGGTGGTGGGTCCCGCACAGGGGGTCCCGTGCGGGCGGCGGATCAGGATTCGCCGTGCTGGCCGCGGGAGAAGATGGTCGGGCTGCCGGGGAGTTCCGGATTCGCGCCGAGGTGGTCGGCCAGGTCGCGCACCCCCTCGACCAGCGAGACCGACGGCCGGTATCCCAGGCCCTGGAGCTTGGAGATGTCACCGACCAGCCGGTAGGTGTCGTCCTCGATCTCAGGGATCACGCTGACCTCGGGCGTCTTGCCGGTGGCCTCCCCGATCGTGTCGACGAGCTCGCGCATCGACACCTCCGTGCCGGAGCCGATGTTGAACACCTCGCCCAGGTCGGCCCGGTCGGCGATCGTCAGCAACCCCTGGACCAGGTCGGTGACATGGACGAAGTCGCGGGTCTTCCGGTCGATGTCGCCCACGATCTGGATGGGTCGGTGGTTGAGGTGCCAGCGCAGGAAGCGGCCGACCTCGACCATCGCCTCGTGCGGGTTCTCCCCCGGTCCGTAGACGCAGAAGGGGCGGCCGACCACCACCGGGAGGCCGCAGGCGCGGTGGAGTGCCAGGCAGGTGATCTCGCCGCTGAGTTTGGACGCGCCGTACGGCACGAAGGGGCGGGTCGGGTGGTCCTCGTCCATGGGGAATTTCCGGGGCGTTCCGTAGACGGACGCGGACGAGACGTAGACGACCCGACGGACGGGCGCCTTGAGGAGGGCCTCGGCGAAGATCAGCGTGCCGAGTGCGTTGATCTCGAAGTCGAGGCGCGGCTGCGTCACCGACAACGTGCCGTTCGCGTTCGCGGCGACGTGGAAGACCAGGTCCGCGTCGTCCACGGCCGCGGCGACGGCGTCGACCTCGCGGATGTCCAGCAGGTGCAGGGTGGTCCCGGACGGCGCCGAGATGCTCGTGGCCGTCCGGGCGTTGTCGATGATCGACACCTCTTTCCCCAGGAAGAGAAGAGCGCTGGTCAGGTGCCTTCCGACGAAACCCAATCCGCCCGACACCAATACCTTGTCGTATTCTTCGAGCATATAATCGATATATCAGGCCTAGAACATATGGGCGATCCGGGAATTCGAATTCGCGTCCGTCCGGGTGAATATCGGGCGAGCGGGGTTTGTCCCGGGGTGGAGTTCAGGCCCGGTGGGCGGCCGTCGGCCCGGTGTCGAAGGCGCGGAAGAGCGAGAGGTCGGGGGTACGGCCGCGGATCGTGGTCCAGGCCTCGTGGAAGTCGCGCCGGATCCGGGACGGGGGCCAGGGGGCGGGCCTCAGCTCCGGAGGGAGGAGCGGGTCGCGCTCCAGGGCGTGGGTGAAGGCCTCGGCCAGCCGCAGCGCGACGGCGACGAGCTCGACGGAGCCGAGGTCGGGGCCGAGGGGTTCCGCGGCGAGCGCGTCGGCGAGGGGCCGGTAGGCCTCGACCGTCTCGGCCGAGGGCCACAGGTGCTCCGCGGTGGAGGCGGGATCGGTGAAGCCCGGGCCGGTCAGGCGGGTGGCCTCCGCCGTGATCAGGTAGGCGCCGATTGTCGCCGCCGAGGCCTCGGCGGTGAGTTCGTCGAGGAGGTCGTGCGGGCTCGCATAGGCGCCGGGCGCGAGCGGCACGGCACCGAGCCGGGTCAGCGCGGCACGCAGGGCGTCGCGCTCCGACCGGTGCCGCTCGGGGACGGAGAAGGTGTAGAGGCGCCAGAGCCCGTCCCAGGGGGCGAGGCCGGCGTCCTGCGCGTAGGCGAGCGCGACGAACCGGACGTCCATGTCCGAGCGGAGCCTGCCCGCGTCGGTCAGGACGAGCCGGCCCTTGCGGCCCCGCCCCTCCTGCCGCAGGACGCCAGCCGCCTCCAGCCGGCGGACGGCCAGCCGCACCGGCTGGTCCGACAGGCCGACCGCCGCGGCGACGTCGTAGACGTAGTCGAGCGAGGCCGTGCCCTGCGGATCGAAGCAGGCCTCGACGACCGTTCGCGGCGCGGCTTTGTCTGCGGACACGGAAGACCTCGGTTCTCGATCACGCGCCCCGGGGCGGGGCCGTCCGGTCAATCTGCCACACCGGCCGCCGGCGTCGGTTCAGGACCCCTACTGGACGAAGAGCCACTCCGGGCCGTAGGTGAGGTGGGGATCGGCGGGGAGCTTGATGGCGTTGATCACCCGTGCGGCGTCGCCCAGATCGCTCATGTGCCCGATCGCGTCGAAGAGCTCGTTCCCGTTGCCGCCCCAGGCGTGTTCGAGGGATGTCAGCATGGCGCTGTAGGACGTGTTGAAGTCGTGCAGTGCGGAGGCGGTGGGCTGGTCGGGCGCGTTGGCGGGGTCGTTGGCCCAGCCGCCGGCGGGAACACGGGCGACCGGCGAGGTGTCCGGGAGCGGTACGTCGGGGCCGGTGAACTCGAACCTCCCCGTCGCGGGGTTCTCGACCAGCTTCTTGCCGACGGCGATCTCCTTGAACGCGTAGTAGTGGGCGAGTTCGCCAGGGGGGCCGGGGAAGGGGTTGTCGGGCGAGACATCGGTGCCCTCGCCCTGGGTCCGGATGACGTCGATCGCCTTCAGCACGTCGTCAATGGTGTTCATCGCGACGATGTTGTTGCCGGCGCCGTGCTGCGACCCCAGCGGGAACGTCACCTGGTTCCGGCCGGTGAGCAGGTGCGCGAACCTCGGGAAGACGTCGGCGATGCGCTGGTAGAAGGCGCCGATCGTGTTGCCGTCGGCGGCGAACGCGAGCGGGTTCTCGGGCTTCTCGATGTCGGCGAAGAGACCCGCCGACTCCCTGGTCAGCCCGCCGAGGGAGACGATCAGCCCCGGGTTGACCCCGCCGGGCAGCTCGCCCGGGTACTTCGGGACGGTGGCGGGGTCGGTCAGGACGACGGTGCCGCCGATGCTGGTGAGCATGTTGCAGACCAGGCCGAAGTGCGACATCTCGTCGAAGACGATCTCCCGGATCGTGTGGCGGACGGGCTGGGTGTTGTCCTGGCTCGTGATCGACCAGAGCGCGGTGGCGTAGGGCGGGATGGTGGAGAGCTCCAGCATGATCGCCCGCTGGAGCGCGTCCTTGAGCTCCTGTTCGGTCCAGTCCTCCTCGGCGATGTTCATGAGCTGGACGATCGCGTCGCTCTCGTAGTCCAGGATTCCGGTCGTCACGCTGGTCACCTTTCGTTCGGCTGTGCGCCGGACCGTAGCCGGAGGCGGATCGTGTGCGGACGCATGCCGTCGGTGCGGCCGAGGAGTTCATCCGGACGGTGGCGCGTGTCGCGGGCGCCGTCCCTGCCCGGCGCCGCCCTGCCCGGCAGGGGCGCCTCGGTGCTCGATCACGCGCCTTCCCAGGGATAGCCGTGGCGGCGGAAGGCCGAGGCGATGGCCGCCTTCCCGCCCTCGACGTCGTCGTCGAAGAGGACGCGCCCGACCGGTGACTCGATCCGCACCTTGCCGCCGTGGCGGAAGACGCCGCCGACCTGGTCGCGGGTGATCACCCGGCTGTCGTCGCCCTCGACGATGGTGATGCTCTCGTCCGAGATCCGCAGCACGGCGGCGTGGTAGGTGACGAAGAGCCCGATCACGAGGCCGAGGGCGGCGAGCGCCACCGGCCGGCCGATCACCATGGCGGGGGAGGAGAACGAGCCCAGGAACCGCACGGTGTCCGCGTAGGGGATCGGGTGCCGGGCGGCGAACTGGAGCAGCCACGGGACGGCGAAGCCGAGGCCGGCGCCGACCGCGCCGCAGAAGACCCAGATGACCACCTTGGTGTCGAGGGGCATCCGGAGCTCGGTCGCGGCGGACTGGGCGCCGAGTTCTTTCGTCATGCGTACGACCGTAGCAGATTCGATAGTTCATGGCCGGGCGAAGGGTGGCGGGCGTGACGGCACGCACCCGGGCAATCGCCACCGCCCGGCGTGAACGCCGGGCAGTGGCGGGGGAGTTCAGGGCTACGGGGTGGTGGTGACGGTGATCAGGTGGGAGGTCCAGTCGGTCATCTCGCCGACGTAGAGGGTGACGCTCCAGGTGTCGTTGCGGGAGAGGCAGTTGGCGATGCCCTGGCCGCCGCCCGGCCCGATGCAGATCCGGATGAAGTCGCGGTGGGCCTCGCGGATGGGGAGCTCGCGGACGCGCTCCCAGAGGACGGGGAGGGCGTGGTCGAGGCTGGGGAAGTCGGCGGGGAGCATGATGCCGGCGATCCCGGCCGGGACGGCGCTCACGCGGCGTTCCGCCTCGGGGGAGATGTGGCACCAGACGAACTTCCCGATGCCGCCCTCGCGCGGGCAGCAGCCCCACTGGGTGGCCAACTGCTGGACGAGTCGCAGGCCCCGGCCGGTCTCGGCGGAGGTGGAGGCGGGCCGGAGGGAGGGCTTCTCGCTGTCGGCGTCGTGCACCTCGATGCGGAGGGTGTCGTCCGGGGAGAGCTGGAAGCGGATGAAGATCAGCCGGTCGCGCGGGGCGCGGGCGTGCCGGACGGCGTTGGTGACCAGCTCGCTGACCAGCAATTCACCGGTGAAGACGAGGAGTTCGCCGGAGGGGTGGGGGAGGAGGAAGTCGTGGAGCTCCCAGCGGGCGGCGCGGGGGGCCTTGCGGTGCCGGGGCAGCCAGCAGGTCCGCTCGGCGGGGATGGGGGAGGGGGAGGGGGAGAGGTCTTCAGGCATGGCGGGGCCACCTATGGAGTGTGCAGGTGAGAGTGGCTGAAGAGGGCATGGGGATGCCCGGTGAGCAGCCCGCTGTGATCACGATGTGTCGACTAGCGAGATACGTTGAGTGGCATGCTCCTGGGGGCTTCTAAAGTGCAAGTCCCCACTTTGGAAGTGATCAAAGATTGTTGCCGATGCCGAGGGGAGGCAGACTGACAGCTCACAGAAGTGGGGAGGTCGCGACGGTGCCCGTGAACAAGAACCCGACTGTTCGGCAGCGTCGGCTGGCTCGAACGCTCAAGGAATTGCGGGGAGATGCCGATCTGACGATTGCTCAGTCGGCTCGGCATCTTGCGTGCGCCGAGAGCAAGATCAGCCGCATCGAGGCTGCGCAGTCCGGGATTCGATTGGTGGATCTCCGGCTGCTGCTCGACCTGTACGGGGTGAAGGACCCGGAGACCAGAGGCCGGCTGGAGATTCTGTCGCGTGAAGGCCGCCTGCGTGGCTGGTGGGATCGCTACTCGGAGGCGTTGTCGCCGCTGTATGCCGACTACATTGCCTTGGAGTCCGATGCGTCGGACATGTACAGCATCCAGACTCTTCTGGTGCCGGGGATCCTGCAGACCGAGGACTACACCAGGGCTGTTGTGAGAGCGCAGATAGAGGATGCGACGTCTGAGCAGATCGAGACTCTGACGAAGGTTCGCCAAGAGCGTCGCTCGGTTCTGGCGAGGGATACGCCGATGAGGGTATGGGCCGTGCTCTCGGAGTCAGCGCTCAGGCATCAGGTCGGTGGGCCGTCGGTGATGCGCGAGCAGCTTCGATCCCTCGCGGCTTCCTCCGAAAGTCCGAACATCAACGTTCAGATCCTGCCGGAGGCATCGGAGATCCACGCCGCGCTCTTCGGGCCGGTCACCATCCTCAGCTTTCCGGAGGTGGCCGAGACCGACGTGGTGTACGTCGACAGCCTCCTCAGCACTCTGTACATCGAGGAGCCGGACGAAGTTTTCAAGTACGCGAACCTGTTCCGCCGCGCCCTGGCGGAGTCCCTGCCCCGCAATGAATCGATCGCGCTCATCGAGCGCATCGCGAGTGAGAAGGTCTAGATCGTGAGCGAGTTCTCGCCAGAAGGTGTCGCAGGACTTGAGTGGCACAAGTCTTCGTTCTCGGGTGCGCAGAGCGAGTGCGTTGAGGTGGCTGTTGGCCTGCCTGGTGCCGTTCCTGTCCGGGACTCGAAGGAACCGGACGGGCCAGCTCTGTTGTTCGCGGCTGAGGCTTGGTCGTCCTTCCTCGCCGGGATCAAGGGCGGGGAGTTTCCGTCCCTCTGAACGACAGAGGTGCCCCGCACGGCCACAGCCGTGCGGGGCCCCGCAGTGGTTGGGT
>NZ_JBHXEM010000011.1:0-31285 GCF_042724755.1 Kitasatospora sp. NPDC127067
CCGCCACACCGTGGCGGCACCCCGATCGGCTTTCGGTCAGCCCTTGACGCAGACGACCTGCTTGAGGTGCGCGACCACCTCGACGAGGTCCTTCTGCTGCTCGATGACCTTCTCGATGTTCTTGTAGGCGCCCGGGATCTCGTCCACCACGCCGCCGTCCTTGCGGCACTCCACGCCCTTGGTCTGCTCGACCAGGTCCTGGGCGGTGAACCGCTTCTTCGCCGCGGTGCGGCTCATCTTGCGGCCGGCGCCGTGCGAGGCGGAGTTGAACGACGACGCGTTGCCCAGACCGCGGACGATGTAGGACCCCGTCCCCATCGAGCCGGGGATGATCCCGAGGTCGCCGGAGCCGGCCCGGATCGCGCCCTTGCGGGTCACCAGCACGTCGACGCCGTCGTACCGCTCCTCCGCCACGTAGTTGTGGTGGCAGCTGATGACCTCGTCGAAGGTGACCTCCGCCTTGGTGAACTCGCGCCGGACGACGCCCTGGAAGAGCGCCATCATCAGCGCGCGGTTGAGCTTCGCGTACTCCTGCGCCCAGAACAGGTCCTGCCGGTAGGCGGCCATCTCCGGGGTCTTCGCGAGGAAGACGGCCAGGTCCCGGTCGATCAGGCCCTGGTTGTGCGGCAGTGCGCGGGCGACGCCCATGTGGTGCTCGGCCAGCTCCTTGCCGATGTTGCGCGATCCGGAGTGCAGCATCAGCCAGACCGCACCGGTCGTGTCAACACACAGTTCTATGAAGTGATTACCTCCGCCGAGCGTCGCCATCTGCTGCATCGCCCGCTCGCGGCGCCACTTGACGTCCTCCGCGATGTCGTCGAAGCGCTGCCAGAAGTCGTCCCAGCCCGCCGCGCGGAAGTCGTTCAGCTTGGTCGGGTCGACCGGGTCGGTGTGCAGGCCGCGGCCGACCGGGATGGCCCGCTCGATCTCGCGGCGCAGGACGGAGAGGTCGTCCGGGAGGTCCTCGGCGGTGAGCGAGGTCTTCACCGCGCTCATCCCGCAGCCGATGTCGACGCCGACCGCCGCCGGGCAGACCGCGCCCTTCATGGCGATGACGGAGCCGACCGTCGCGCCCTTGCCCAGGTGGACGTCGGGCATCACGGCGAGGCCGTGCAGCCACGGCAGGGAGCTGATGTTGCGCAGCTGCTGGAGGGCCTGGCCCTCGACGGTGGCCGGGTCGGTCCACATCCGGATCGGGACGCGGACGCCGGGTACCTCGGTGTACGACATGGGTGAACGACCTCCAGGGGTCGGGTGGTTCAGGGAACGTGGTGCCGCGCGAGGAATCCCGGTGCGGCTCGGGGAAGTTCAGGGGGTGGGGCTCAGATGCCCGGGGCGACGGTGCAGGGGGAATACGGCCTCGGGGAGCGTCGTATGGCTTGCTCGACCCGCATGGTGACCGCCTCCCTTCCTTCGTCGCGGTGCGCGGTCCGCAGTCGCGGTGCGCGGTTCGCACGTGTGCGGTGCGCGGTTCGCACGTGCTGTGCGCCGGGGAACATCTATCCACGGAACGGGTGCGGCCCGCAATGGATTTAACACCGCGTCCGGCCCGGCGGAGCGGGTGCTCCACCGGGCCGGACGGAACGGCGAGAGGCGTCAGCTGACGACGGTGACCTCGCCGATGCCGAGCGCACGCACGTCGTCGGCGATCACGGCGGCGTCGCCGACCAGGACGGTGACCAGCCGGTCCGGCGGGAAGGCCGCGACGACCGCCTCGGTGGCGGCGGCGGTGCGCAGCTCGGCGAGCTGCCGGTACACCTCGGCCTGGTAGTCGTCCGGCAGGTACTGCTCGACCTGGTCGGCCAGCGTGCCGGCGACCGAGCCCGCGGTCTCGTACTTCAGCGGGGCGACGCCGACCAGGAACTGCACGGCCTCGTCGCGCTCGGCGTCGGTGAGGCCCTCGGCGGCGAGGGTGCGCAGGATGGTCCAGGTGTCGGCCAGCGCGGGGGCGGTGGAGGCGGTGTCCACCGAGCCGCTGATGGCGAGCATCGCGCGCCCGCTGCCGTCGGCGGCCGAGCGCAGCGGCTGGGCGAAGGCGCGCACGCCGTAGGTGTAGCCCTTCTCCTCGCGCAGGACGCGGTCGAGGCGGGAGGTGAGGGTGCCGCCGAGGCAGTAGGTGCCGAGGGTCTGGGCGGCCCAGACCGGGTCGTGGCGGTCGGGCCCGATCCGGCCGATGAGCAGTTGGGTCTGGACGGAGCCGGGGCGGTCCACGATGACGACGCGGCCGCGGTCGTCGCCGGTGACCGGGGCGTGGACGGACGGCTCGGCGGCCGTCCCGGTCCAGGTGCCGAGGGTGCTCTCCAGCAGCGCCGGCAGGTCCACCCCGGTGAGGTCGCCGACCACCACGACGGTGCCGGTCGCGGGGCGCACGTGGGCGTCGTAGAAGGCCTTGACGGCGGCGCGGTCGATCGACTTGACGGTGTCGGCGGTGCCGGCGCGGGGCCGGGAGAGCCGGTCGGCGGCGTCGAAGAGCTCGGCGTACAGGGCCTTGGCGGCGCGCCGGGCGGGGTTGGCCTGCTCGTGGACGATCTCGTCCAGGCGGTTGGCGACCAGCCGCTCGATCTCCGCCTCGGGCAGCGCGGGGGCGCGCAGGGCGTCGGCCAGCAGGGACAGGCCGCGCTGGAGCCGGGAGGCGGGGACCTCCAGGGAGATCCGGATGCACGGGTGGTCGGCGTGCGCGTCCAGGGTGGCGCCGGCGCGCTCCAGCTCGGCGGCGAACTCCTCGGCGCTGAGGCTGTCGGTGCCTTCGCTGAAGGCGCGGGCGAGGATCCCGGCGATGCCGTCGAGGCCCTCGGGCTCGGCCGCGAGCGGGACGTCGAGCAGGACCTCGACGGCGACCAGCTGCTGGCCGGGCCGGTGGCAGTGCAGGACGGTGATGCCGTTGCCGAGGGCGGCCCGCTCGGGGGCGGGGAAGTCCCAGGGGCTGGGCGTGCCCGGCCGGGGCTGCGGGTGGAAGGTCATGGCGGGGACGTAGTCGGTGCTCATACGGCGGCACCCTCCTCTTCGGAAGCGGCGTCGGAGTCGGCGTCGGTCTCGGCGGCGGCGGTCGGCTCGTAGGCGAGGACGGCCCGGTTGTCGGGGTGGAGCCGGGCCTTGGCGACGGCCTGGACCTCTTCGGCGGTGACGTCGAGGACCTTGGGGAGGGCGTCGTTGAGCAGCTTGGGGTCGCCGAACAGGACGGCGTAGCGGCACAGTTCGTCGGCCCGGCCGGCGACGGTGGTGAGCCGGTCGAGCCACTCGCGCTCGATCTGGGCCTGGGCGCGTTCGAGTTCCTCGGCGGTGGGGCCCTCGGCGGCGAAGCGGGCGAGCTCCTCGTCGACGGCGGTGCCGATCCGCTCGACGGTGGCGTCGCCCGAGGTCTTGACGTCGAGCCAGCCCAGGCTGGGGGCGCCGGCCAGCCGCAGCAGGCCGAAGCCGGCGGCGACGGCGGTGCGGTCGCGGCGGACCAGCCGGTTGTAGAGGCGGCTGGACTCGCCGCTGCCGAGGATGGTGAGGGCGAGGTCGGCGGCGTCGGCCTCGCGGGTGCCGTCGTGCGGGAGGCGGTAGGCGGCCATCAGGGCGCGCGAGGGGACGTCCTCGTGGATCTCCTCGCGGATCTCCCGGCCGATGGTCTCGGGGAGTTCGCCCGAGCGCGGGGGCTGCTTGCCGTCGTGCGCGGGGATGGAGCCGAAGTACTTCTCGACCCAGGCGACGGTCTGCTCGGGGTCGATGTCGCCGACGATGGACAGGACGGCGTTGTTGGGCGCGTAGTACGTCCGGAAGAACGTGCGGGCGTCCTCCAGGGTGGCCGCGTCGAGGTCGGCCATGGAGCCGATCGGCGTGTGGTGGTACGGGTGGCCGTCGGGGAACGAGAGCGCGGTGAGCTTCTCGAAGGCGGTGCCGTACGGGACGTTGTCGTAGCGCTGGCGGCGCTCGTTCTTGACGACGTCGCGCTGGTTCTCCATGGACGTCTCGTCGAGCGCGGCGAGCAGCGAGCCCATCCGGTCGGCCTCCAGCCAGAGGGCGAGCTCCAGCTGGTGGGCGGGCATGGTCTCGAAGTAGTTGGTGCGCTCGAAGCTGGTGGTGCCGTTGAGCGAGCCGCCGGCGCCCTGGACGAGCTCGAAGTGCCCGTTGTTGGAGACGTTGGCCGAGCCCTGGAACATCAGGTGCTCGAAGAGATGGGCGAGGCCGGTGCGGCCCTTGACCTCGTGGCGGGAGCCCACGTCGTACCAGAGGCAGACGGCGGCGACCGGGGTCAGGTGGTCCTCGGAGAGGACGACGCGCAGGCCGTTGGCCAGGCGGTGCTCGGTGATGGCGATGCCTCGGCTGGAGGCGGGGGCCGGGTTGGCCATGCGCTCGGGTCCTTCCCGTCGTCGATGTCGGGGTTCGTGTGGCGTCCCCCATTGTGGTGCAACGTGCGGGAGCCGTGTTCGTGTCCGCGCGGACGGGGCCGTTCGCCAGGGGCGGAAGAGGGCCGCTGACCGGGAGTGTCGGCGAGAGGGTCCACAATGGGGGCGCCGCGCCCTGTCGGCGGCACCCGGTTGACGGGTCCGGCGGCGGGACGGTGCGGAGACGGCCGACGACCGCCCCCGGGCGTTCGGCGACCGACCGACGACCTACCGAGACACAGCCAGCGACACGTAAGGGAGCCCCGCCGCGATGGCCCGCCGCAGTTCGCAGACCCCGCCGCCCGGAGACTTCGAGGAGCGGATCCTCGACGTCGACGTCGTGGACGAGATGCAGGGCTCCTTCCTGGAGTACGCCTACTCGGTGATCTACTCGCGTGCGCTGCCCGACGCACGGGACGGCCTGAAGCCGGTGCACCGCCGGATCCTGTACCAGGCCAACGAGATGGGCCTGCGCCCCGAGCGCGCGCACGTGAAGTGCGCGCGCGTGGTGGGCGAGGTGATGGGCCGGCTGCACCCGCACGGTGACGCGTCCATCTACGACTCCGTGGTGCGCATGGCGCAGCCGTTCTCGATGCGGCTGCCGCTGATCGACGGCCACGGCAACTTCGGTTCGCTGGGCAACGACGACCCGCCGGCCGCGATGCGCTACACCGAGTCGCGGCTGACGGCCGCCTCGATGGCGATGGTGGAGTCGATCCACGAGGACACCGTCGACTTCGGCCCGAACTACGACGGCAGCGAGCAGGAGCCGCTGGCGCTGCCGGCCGCGTTCCCGAACCTGCTGGTGAACGGCGCGACGGGCATCGCGGTCGGCATGGCGACGAACATGCCGCCGCACAACCTCTCCGAGGTGGTGGCCGCGGCCCGGCACCTGATCAAGCACCCGAACGCCGACCTGGACACGCTGATGCGCTTCGTGCCCGGTCCGGACCTGCCGACGGGCGGGCGGATCGTGGGCCTGTCGGGCATCCGGGACGCGTACGAGTCGGGCCGCGGCACGTTCAAGATCCGGGCGACGACGACGGTGGAGGCGGTGACGGCCCGCCGCAAGGGCATCGTGGTCACCGAGCTGCCGTACAACGTCGGCCCGGAGAAGGTCATCTCGAAGATCAAGGACCTGGTCAACGCGAAGAAGCTCCAGGGCATCGCGGACGTCAAGGACCTGACCGACCGCGAGCACGGGCTGCGGCTGGTCATCGAGGTGAAGAACGGCTTCGTGCCGGAGGCGCTGCTGGAGCAGCTGTACAAGCTGACGCCGATGGAGGAGACCTTCGGCATCAACAACGTGGCGCTGGTGGACGGCCAGCCGCTGACGCTGGGGCTGAAGGAGCTGCTGGAGGTCTACGTCGACCACCGCTTCACCGTGGTGCGCCGGCGCAGCGACTTCCGCCGCCGCAAGCGCGAGGAGCGGCTGCACCTGGTCGAGGGCCTGCTGGTGGCCCTGGTCGACATCGACGAGGTCATCGCGATCATCCGGTCGAGTGACAACGCCCAGCAGGCGAAGGAGCGCCTGATGGAGCGCTTCTCGCTGTCGGAGACGCAGACCGCGTACATCCTGGACACCCCGCTGCGGCGGCTGACCCGCTTCGACCGGGTGGAGCTGGAGCAGGAGAAGGCGAAGCTGACCTCCGAGATCGCGGACCTGACCGAGATCCTGGAGTCGGACACCAAGCTGCGCAGCGTGGTGTCGTCCGAACTGGGCGCGGTGTCGAAGCAGTTCGGCACCGAGCGGCGCACGGTGCTGCTGGAGGCGGGGGCGGTGCCCTCGGCGGCGCTGGCCGTGCCGCTGGAGGTCGCGGACGACCCGTGCCGGGTGCTGCTGTCGTCGACGGGCCTGCTGGCGCGGACGGCGGACGGGGAGCCGTTCGAGGTGTCGGAGAAGCGGGCGAAGCACGATGTGATCGTGTCGGCGGTGCACGCGACGGCACGGGCGGACGTGGGCGTGGTGACGTCCGCGGGCCGGGTGCTGCGGCTGCCGGTGATCGACCTGCCGGCCCTGCCGCCGACGCCGTCGCCGACGCTGGCGGGCGGGGCCGCGGTGGGCGAGTTCCTGCGGCTGGAGGACGGGGAGCGGGCGCTGGCGCTGACCACGCTCGACGAGTCCTCGCCGGGGCTGGCGCTGGGCACGCTGCAGGGCGTGGTGAAGCGGGTGGTGCCGGAGTGGCCGGCGAACAAGGACGAGTTCGAGGTGATCGCCCTCAAGGAGGGTGACGAGCTGGTGGGCGCGGTCGAACTGCGCACCGGCGAGGAGGACCTGGTCTTCATCGCCTCGGACGCCCAGCTGCTGCGCTACCCGGCGGGCCAGGTGCGTCCGCAGGGCCGCCCGGCGGGCGGCATGGCGGGCATCAAGCTGTCGGACGGCGCGCGGGTGCTGTCCTTCACGGCGGTGGACCCGGCGGCGGACGCGGTGGTGGTCTCGGTGGCCACGGCCACGGGCACGCTCTCCGACGGCGAGCAGTCGAGCTGGAAGGTCACCCCGTTCGAGCAGTACCCGCGCAAGGGCCGCGCCACCGGCGGCGTGCGCTGCCAGCGCTTCCTGCGCGGCGAGGAGGCCCTGACCTTCGCCTGGGCCGGCGCCGCCCCGGCCCGCGCCGCCACCGCCAAGGGTGCCCCGGTCGACCTGCCCGAGCGCGACCCGCGCCGCGACGGCTCCGGCACCCCGGTCACCACCCCGATCGCGGTGGTCGCCGGCCCGGCGTAACGGCACCCGTACGAGCGGAGGGGCACCGGAGGTCATCCGGTGCCCCTCCGCTTTTTCATGCCCGCCCGACCGGGAATGCGGAAGGGCGATCTCCAATTCCCGGGCATGGACCGAACTTTGCCCACCCATGGGTTAGGTTCACCGAACAGGTGCTCCATATCGCGCCACATGCATTGGGGGGACGGGGAGTTGGCCGAAGAATTCAAGATCGACATGGGCCGGATGAGAACGGTGTCCAAGCAGCTCGACGAGTGCGGCAACCGCATGGGGGCGGTCGCCAAGAGCCTCGAAAACCTCGGAAAGGGCAAGCAGTTGGGCACCGAGCGGCTCGACTCGGCCTGCAAGGGCTTCGAGGACCACTGGCACGGCGGCATCGGCCGGATGGCCAAGCTCGCCCACGGCCTGCGCGAGGGCCTGGACGCCTCGCTCAAGAACTACGGGGACAACGAGCAGGGCACCGCCAAGGGCCTCGGCGCGACCTGAGCCAACACGCAGGGGACTGACTTCCACCATGAGTGACAAGAACTGGCCGGGCCTCGGATTCTGCCCGGCCCCGGGGGACCTCCCGGCCATCGCCAAGATGTACGCGGACGTCGACGCCGTCGCCCGCGAACTGGAGGAACTGCGCCACGCGCTCGCCGACCTCGGCTCCGAGGGCAGCGCCTGGCAGGGCGAGGCGGCCCGCAACTTCGCCGGCAAACTGGGCGAACTGCCCAAGTACCTCACCCAGGGCCACGAATCGATGGCCGCCTGCTCACGGGCCCTCAAGGCCTGGCACACCCAGCTCACCGGACTGCTCTCCACCGGCCGGACCATGGAGGCCCAAGCCGTCGAACTGCGCTCCCGACTGGGCGACATGAACGTCCAGTGCGACACCGCGGGAAAGGCCCTCGACGCCTCCGCACAGTCCACCGACGCGGCCGCCCGGACGAAGGCCAAGGCCGACTTCGAGGCCAAACTCCAGGCCCAGCAGCAGCTCGCGCACCAGCTCGACGAGGTGATCGCGAACGGCCACAAGCAGCTCGCCGACCACAAGAACAAGGCCGAGGCGGCCGCCAAGGCGATCATGGAGGCGTCCCGCCACCACCCGCCGGACCCGAGCTTCCTCAAGCGGATGCTGGACAAGGTGGAGCACGCCTGGCAGAAGTCGCTGGACTTCCTGGCCGAGCACGCCGACGACCTGTCCAAGATCTCGGCCGGACTGGCGATCGCGGCCCTGGTGATCCCCGGAGCCGGCCCGATCCTGGGTGCCGCGGCCATGCTGACCAGTGCGGCCGCGATGGCCGGGCACGGCATCGCCAAGTCCCGCGGCCAGGACGTCTCCTGGCTGAAGATCGGAATGGACGGGCTCGGGGTGATCCCCGGTGTCGGTGCCATCAAGGGCTTCGCCACCGCCGGAAAGTCGATCACGAAAGTTCAGGGTGTGGGCGTCGTCAACAAGGTGATCCGGGCCCCGATCAAGAACATCAGGACGTCGGTGGCCGCTGAGGGAGCCGGCGCTGCCGAGCGCACCTCGGCCGCCGGCGCAGGCCTGTTCGAGAAGACCGTGAACCCGATATCGACCAAGGCCATCGTCGGCGGGCTCAAGAAGGCAGGCGTCGAAGTGGATCCCCGCGCGGTCACCATCACGAACAAGGCGAACGGACTCGCCTACGGCTTCTACCAGGACGAGAAGAAGGAGAAGGCCCGGGAGTCCTACGTCGAGGCCCCGGGACCGCTTCCGAAGCCCGCGTACCGACCGGCGTCCGCGCCGTTCCTGAACGCCGTCGGCTGAGAGAGGAGCAGCTCATGGTCAAGGACCTCCATGTGACGCTGCCGGTTTCGGGCGGACAGCTCGCCGCCGTGCCCGAGGTGGCCGAGGCGGCGCGGCGGGCCGAAACGCTCTACGGGGTCACCCTGTTGAACGACGATGTGGCCCGCAACGTGGTGATCAAGCACCTGCGGAAGCGGGATCAGCAGGACTGGCACGACGAAGCCGCGGGTCTCCTCGTCCTCGGTGGAATCGTGGTCTCCTTGGTCACTGGCAACTGGACAGCGGCGATCCTGGGGATTCCGGCCGGAATCGCGGTCTGGCTGCGGGGCATGGGCCGCAGCTCCGGCAAGCAGACCGCCTCGGTGCACTTCACCGCGTACATCGGGCTGCTGAACCAGGCCAGGCGCGCGGGGCTGACGGTCCGGATTCCCGCCGAGTGGGGAGCCGATGCCGATCGGGCCGTGTGGGAGGAAGGCGCCCGGGCCGCTCCGCAGCCGCAGCCACCGGCCGCCCCGACCCCACACCCCACCGGTCCGGTCCCGTACACCTCCCCGGTTCCCCCGCCCGGCGTCGCTGCGCAGCCCGGCTCGTGGTGGCCGGCCGGCGCCGTGATCGACCCCAAGTTCCCGGTGCTCCCGCCCGCCGCGCTCGCACAGCACTGGGCACTGGCCGCCCGGGCCCGTGAACTCGGCGCCCCGTACGGCGTCGACTTCCTGGACGAGCAGGCGGTCCGGGGGCTGCTCACCGCGCAGAAGCGCACCGTCCGCCGGAGATCGATGTGGAGCAAGATCTTCGCCCTGGTCCTCGTCGTGGCCGTGATGGTCGGTGTTCTCGGCTCGGACTTCACCTACTCCGAGCAGCGCCGGCAGTCCGTCCTCGTCATCGGCGGCCTGGTGGTCACCTGTGCGCTCACAGCTCTCCCCGCGCTGAAGACGCACTGGACCTGGCACCGCTCCGGTCTTCGCGACCGGGCCGCCGCCTACCTCGACCTGCTCGTCGAGGCCCGCGCGTACGGCGTCCCGGTCCCCGTCCCGCCGTCCTGGCTGGACGTCCGCACCCGGATCCGCAAGCTCTCATGACCTCCGTGGAAGGCCCGATGTCCGACATTCCGACAGCCACCGAGGACACCCGGCTCCAGATCCGCTTCGTCGTCCCGCCCGCCTTCCACGAGGTCCCGGTGCTGGGCACCGACGACCAGGTGGCGGAGGAGCTCTGGGAGCTGGTCTGCGAGGTGCTGGCCTCCCATCCCGAGGAGATGCGGGTGCGCTGGGCCGTGGCACTGGCCGAGCTGATCCCGCCGATGGCCGAGGCCGGGGTGATCCACGCCGGGATGTGCCTGGTGGACGTGGACGGCCGCCCCAGCACGGCGTCGATCGTGGCCTCGGTGTGCCCCCTGGTCGGGACCGACTACCCGGGCGCGGTGGACTTCCTGCTCACCCGCCTGGCCCTGTCCCGTCCGGAAGCGGAGGTGACGGCGATCGAGCTGCCGGCCGGGCGGGCGGTGGCGGTGATCGACGCCGTGGCGACCCCGGTCGACGACGGGTCGACCCCGCTGGACGGCCTGGCGGTCCCGCTCGTCGACGGGACGCTGACCACCTCGGTGATCCAGGTGCACCTGCCGCTGCCGAACGAGTCCCAGCTGCTCTCGCTGGAGTTGAGCACCCCGTGCCCCGAGGACTGGGTGCTCTACTCGGAGCTGTTCGCCGATGTCGTCCGCAGCATCCACCTGGAGTTCGCCGACCTCCCGACCGTCTCCGAGCCGCTGTACGACACGGTGGACGAGGAGGTGGCGCAGCGGGTGAGGGCCGCGTTCGGGTGAGCCGGGTGAGGGTGATCAGGTGAGGGTAGCCTTGCCGGGGTGAGCACCTGTGCGACCGTGTCGCGTGAACTTTCGGAGCCGCTGGCAGCGACGGCGGCGGTGGCGACCACCTGGCTGCTGGTGGAGCAGAACGGACCGTGGGGCGCGAAGGCGCTGGGTGAGAGCCACCTGGACGCGGCGGTCGGGCGGGCGCTGGAGGCGGCCGCGGCGGGGACGGGCGTGCGGGTGGCCCTGATCCGGCGGCCCGGGCGGCACGCCGACTGCCTGCCGACCGCACGCCACGAGGTGCTCGTGGCGCACACGGTGCCCGGCCGCGGCTGGGTGCGCCGGGCGGGGGTGGCGGATCCGGCGGAGCTGCTGGAGCTGGACTTCGCGGCGCTGGGCGCCGGTGACCACACCGGCTTCGGAACGGAGCACGTCGGCGGCCCGGTGGCCCTGGTGTGCACCAACGGGCGGCGGGACCGCTGCTGCGCGCTGCTGGGCCGTCCGCTCGCGGCGGAGCTGGCGGCGGCCGGGCACAGCGAGGTGTGGGAGGTGACCCACCTGGGCGGGCACCGCTTCTCCCCCACGATGCTGGTGCTGCCCTACGGCTACGCGTACGGGCGGCTGACGCCGGAGACGGCCAAGGAGGTGCTGGCGGCGACGGCGGCCGGGCACGTGGTGCCGGAGTGGTCGCGGGGCTGCTCGGGTTGGGAGCGTCCGGGCCAGGCGGCCGAGCACGCGGTGCGGCTGGCCACCGGCGAGACCGGGGTGGACGTGCTGACGCTCACCCAGCGGCCGGACGGCGGGGGCCGCTGGCTGGTGACGGTGCTGCACCGGGACGGGCGGTCCTGGGAGGTGGACGTGATCGAGGCGGCCAGCGAGCCGGCGCGCCCGGAGAGCTGCGGCAAGGCGGCGGGGACGCCCTCGCGGATGGACGTGCTGTCCGTACGGGGGGTCTGAAACGCGGCGGCCCCGCGCCCGTGGGGGTGAGCGCGGGACCGCCGGGGCGGAGCGTCAGCCGGCCGCCTTGGCGACGAACTCCGTGGTGTACGTCTTCGCCAGGTCGATCGTCCCCTCCTTGCCCTTGACGTCCGGGTGGAACGCGGCGAGCACCGAGAGCACCGTCTTCGGCCCGTCGGCCGGCATCACGCCGTCCGTGGTGAACATCGGCAGCGTCGCCTTGATCGCCGCCGCGTACTGCTCGGCGCCGCCCTGCGCGTAGTCGGCGGGCATCTTCGCGGCGATCTCCTCGGGGGTGTGGCCGGACATCCACTTGAGGGTCTTCACGAAGGCGTTGGCGAGCTTCTGGGTGGTGTCCTTGTTCTTCTCCACCCAGTCGGTGTTCATGTACAGCGACGAGGACGGGTACAGCCCGCCGAGCGCCTCGCGCGAGCCCTCGGGGGTGCGCATGTCGTACAGGACCTTGCCGAGGCCCTTGTCCAGGATGTTCGCGACGGTCGGGTCGGTGGTCATCCCGGCGTCGATGCTGCCCTGCTGGAGCGCGGCGATGAAGGTCTGGCCGGCGCCGACCGCGATCGGGCTGAACTCGCTGACGGCGGTGCCGTTCTTGACCGCGAGGTACTTGGTGAGGAAGTCGGTCGAGGAGCCGATGCTGGTGACGCCGAGCTTCTTCCCCTTGAAGTCGGCGCCGGACCTGATGGCGTCGGCCTGCTTGGTGGAGACCACCTCGACCTCGCCGGGCGCCTGGGCGAACTGCACGACGGACTCGACCTTCTTGCCCTTGGCCTGGAGGTCGATGGTGTGGTCGTAGAAGCCGACGGCGCCCTGGACGTCCCCGGCGAGCAGCGCGGTGGTGGCGTTGACGCCGGCCGGCTCGGTCATCAGCTCGACGTTGACGCCGGCGTCGGCGAAGTAGCCGAGCCGCTGGGTGAGCATCGCGGGCAGGTAGATGACCTTGTCCAGGCCACCGACCATGATCTTGACCTTGGGTCCGTCGACCTGCTGCCCGGCGGGCGCGGCGACCGCGCCGTGGCCGGCGGTGGCGGCGTCGTTGGCACAGGCGGAGAGCGGGAGGAGCAGGGCGGCGGCGAGGGCGGCGGCGACTGGTCTGCGCATGGGTGGGGGTGCCTCTCTCTTCTGACGACGGGGGGAGTTCAGCGGCCGTCGCCCGCGTCGGCGGGCTTCCAGCGGAACAGCTTCTTCTCGGCGAAGGTCAGCAGTCCCTCGGTGAGCAGCGCGACGACGGCGAGGATGGTCATGGCCGCGTAGACGCCGGCCGCGTTGAAGGTGCCCTGGGCGGCCGCGACGAGCAGGCCGAGGCCCTTGGTGGCGCCGATGTACTCGCCGACGATGGCGCCGATCAGCGCGAAGCCGAAGCTGACGTGCAGGCTGGTGAAGATCCAGGTGGTGGCGGCGGGGATGACCACCTGGAGGGTGACCCTGCGGTTGTCGGCGCCCAGGATGCGGGCGTTGGCGACGAGGTTGCGGTCCACCTCGCGGGCGCCCTGGAAGGCGTTGAAGAACACCGGGAAGAACACCAGCACCACCGCGGAGGCGACCTTGGAGGCCGGGCCCAGGCCGAACCAGATCAGGAAGATCGGCGCGAGCACGATCCGCGGAATGGCGTTGAGCACCTTGATGTACGGCCCGAGGACATCGGCCAGGAAGCGGACCCGGCCGAGTGCGATGCCCAGCAGCACACCGCCGATGACGCCGATCACCCAGCCGGTGAGGGCCTCGTAGAGGGTGTAGCCGATCTGCTCGCCGAGCGAGCCCTGCGCGGTGCCGTGGGTGGTCCACTGCCAGATCTGGTCCCAGATCCTCGACGGCTGGGAGAAGTTGAACGGGTCGATGACGTCCGTCCGGGCGCAGACCTCCCACAGTCCGAGGAAGGCGACCAGCACCGCGACCCGGGCGCCGAAGACGCCCAGCCTCCGGTTGCGGGCGGCCCGTTCACGGGCCTCGGTCCTCGTCGTGACGGCCGGGGGCTTCCCGGCGGCGGCCGGCGCGGACGCCGGCGCCGCCCCGGACCCGGGCACGGACTCCGCCCCGGGCTCGGACGCGGACTCGGATGCGGTCTCAAGCGGCACGACCCGCTCCTCTCTCCCGGGTGATGCGCACCTCTTCGCCGAGCGAGGCCCAGATCTCGCGGTACAGCTCGACGAACCTCGGTTCCAGTCGGACGGCCTCCACGCTGCGCGGGCGCGGCAGGTCGACGGTGAAGATCTCCTTGACGGTGGCCGGTCCTGCCGTCATGACGACGACCCGGTCGGCGAGCGCGATGGCCTCGTCCAGGTCGTGGGTGACGAAGACGACCGACGCCGCGTCCCTGGAGGAACCGGTCCCCGCCCACAGCTCCAGCAGCTGGTCCGACATCAGCGCCCGGGTCTGCACGTCCAGTGCCGAGAACGGCTCGTCCATCAGCAGGATCGCCGGGTCGTTGACGAAGGTCTGGGCGAGCGCGACGCGTTTGCGCATGCCGCCGGACAGCTGGTGCGGGTAGCGGTCCTCGAAGGCGGCCAGGCCGACCCGGCCGAGCCAGTCCCGGGCCCGCTCCCGGGCCTCGGCGGCGGGCACGCCGCGGAAGCGCGGGCCGGCCATCACGTTGGACAGGACGGTGCGCCAGGGGAAGACGGCGTCCTGCTGGAAGACGAACCCGACCTTGGGGTCGATCCCGCGCACGGGCTCGCCGTACACCCGGACCTCGCCCTCGGTGGGCTCCTCCAAGCCGCTGACCAGCGTCAGCGTGGTGGACTTGCCGCAGCCGGTGGGGCCGACGACGGCGACGAACTCGCCTTGGGCGACGGTCAGATCGAGATCGCGGACGGCGGTGTGCAGCGCCCCGGAGGGGGTGCGGAACCGTTTGGTCGCGCCGGTCAGCTCGATCGCCGGGGTCTTGCTCATGTCGATCCTCCCGGGTCTGTTGCCTGCCCCGGAAAGGTAGGAGCGGGCCCGGCCCCGGCGGGAGCCTTCTTCGCGTAGTGCGACTTCTCCGCATAGAGGGGTGTTCTGCTCGTTTTGCTTCCGCTACAACTGCGGGGACGCGGCTGACAGAAACACCCCGGAAACATAGGGTGTCCCGACCCCACCCATCGGCGCCCCGACCGCCCCCCGAGGACGCCCGATCCCCCGCAGCCGCCGAGAGGAGGTCCGGATGAAGCTCCCCCGCGGACCCCGCCGGGTCTTCGCCCAGCTGCTGCTGAGCCAGACCGTCGTCACCGTCGGTGTCACCGCCGTGACCGCCGGGCTGTTCCTGGCCCCGGTCAGCAGCGAGCTGGACCACGACGCGATGCAGCGGGCACTGTCGATCGCCCAGGCCACCGCCACCGACGAGAACATCGCCCGGGCCGCCGCCGGCCGCGACGTGGTGGCCGCCCAGCGCAACGCCGAGCAGATCCGGCTGGCCACCGGCGCCAGTTTCGTGGTGGTCACCGACCTGGACGGCATCCGGCTCTCGCACACCGACCCGGGCCGGATCGGCCAGCGGGTCAGCACCGATCCGGAGCCGGCCCTCAGCGGCCGCAGCGTCACCGCCATCCAGCAGGGCACCCTGGGCCGCACCGCCCGCGGCAAGGTGCCGCTGCGGACGGCGGACGGCCGGATCGTCGGCGAGGTCTCGGTCGGCATCAGCGACGACTCGATCCGCCGCCGGCTGCTGACGATGCTCACCGGAATCCTGCTGTGCGCGGGCGCCGGCCTGGCCGCCGGCACGCTCGCCACCCTCCTCCTGGCCCGCCGGCTCAAGCGCCGCACCCACAACATCGCGCTGGCCGACATCTCGGCGCTGCTGGTGGAGCGGGAGGCGATGCTGCACGGAATCCGCGAGGGCATGGTGGCGCTGGACGAACGCGGCCGGATCCGGCTGGCCAACGACGAGGCCCTGCGGCTGCTCGGCCTGCCCGAGGACTGCACCGGCCGGCCGATCGGCGCGGTGCTGCCACCGGGCCGGCTGGCGGACGTGCTCTCCGGGCGGATCGCCGGCGCCGACCTGCCGGCCGTCCGGGACGACCGGGTGCTCGTGGTGAACCGCACGACCACGCCCGAGGGCGGCGCGGTGGTCACCCTGCGGGACCGCACCGAGCTGGAGTCGCTGGTCCGCGAGCTGGACACCACCCGCAGCCTGACCGAGGCGCTGCGGGCCCAGGACCACGAGCACGCCAACCGGATGCACACCCTGCTGGGCCTGCTGGAACTGGGCCGCCACGAGCAGGCGGTGGCGTTCATCTCGGAGCAGTCCGGCTCGCACGCCGTGGTCGCCGCACGGATCGCCGAGCAGGTGCAGGACCCGCACGTGGCGGCACTGCTGGCGGGCAAGACCTCGGTGGCGGGCGAGCGCGGGGTGCTGCTGGCGCTGGCCGCGGCGGCGCACCTGCCGGACGCGGTGGTGGACGCCCGGGCACTGGTGACGGTGCTCGGCAACCTGATCGACAACGCGGTGGACGCCCTGGCCGCGGGCGGCGGGGGCCGGGTGGAGGTCAGCCTGGCGGCGGCCGGAGCGACCCTGCTGCTGCAGGTCGCGGACAGCGGCCCGGGCGTGCCGGAGGAGCTGCGCGAGCAGGTCTTCGAAGAGGGGTGGACCAGCAAGGACGCGCCCGCGCACCGTCCGCGCGGGCTGGGGCTGGCGATGGTGCGGCGGCTGGTCGAGCGGACCGGCGGCCGGATCGTGCTCGACACCGGGCCGCTCGGCGGCGCCCGGTTCACCGTCGAGCTGCCCGAGGCCCTGCTCACCAGTCGGCTCGTGGAGGCGTGATGATCGACGTACTCGTGGTGGACGACGACTTCCGGGTCGCGGACGTGCACGCCGCCTACGTGGCCAAGGTCCCGGGCTTCCGGGTGACCGGCACCGCGCACTCGGCCGGGGAGGCGCTGGCCGCCCTGGAGCGCCGCCCGGTGGACCTGCTGCTGCTCGACCACCATCTGCCCGACGAGACCGGCCTGGCCCTGGTGCGCCGGCTGCGGGAACGCCAGGTCGCCTGCGACGTGATGATGGTGACGGCCGCCCGGGACGTGTCGACGGTGCACGCCGCGATGCAGCACGGCGCACTCCAGTACCTGGTCAAGCCGTTCACCTTCGCCGGGCTGCGGGAGAAGCTGGTGGCGTACGCGCAGCTGCGCCACGCGCTCGCCGCGCCGGCCCGGGAGGCCGGCCAGGACGAGGTGGACCGGCTGTTCGCGACCCTGCGCAGCGCCGCCGCCCCGGCCGGAACGCTCCCCAAGGGCCACTCGGCGCCCACCACGGACCTGGTGATGGGGGTGTTGCGCCGGGCCGGCCGGCCGCTGTCCGCCCAGGAGGTCGCCGACGCCACCGGGCTGAGCCGCTCCACCGCGCAGCGCTACCTCAAGCAGCTGGAGCGGGACAGCCGGCTGCGGCTGACCCTGCGGTACGGCGACACCGGCCGGCCGGAGCACCGCTACGGGCTGGCGGCCCGCGCCTAGGGCACGGTCTCCGGACAGGGGCAGACAGGGGCCGGGCGTGGTCACGGGCCTGGGCCGGACAGGGGGGAACCCCGGCGGCCCCAGGCCCGCCGGGGTTCCCCGGGCGCGACGGCTCAGGCCGCGCCCGCACCGGTGAGTGCACGTACCTCCAGCTCGGCGAACCGGTCCGGATCGGCGGGCTCGGACGAGGTGACCGTCCCGACCCAGCCGGCCAGGAAGCCCAGCGGGATGGAGACGATGCCCGGGTTCTCCAGCGGGAACCAGTGGAAGTCGAGGCCCGGGAAGAGCGCCTCGGGGGAGCCGGACACCACCGGCGAGAAGAACACCAGCACGATCGCCGGGACCAGCCCGCCGTACACCGCCCAGACCGCGCCGCGAGCGGTGAACCGCGACCAGAACAGGCTGTACAGCAGCACCGGCAGGTTGGAGGACGCGGCGACGGCGAAGGCCAGGCCCACCAGGAAGGCGACGTTCAGCTGCTGGGCGAAGAGGCTGATCACGATCGCCGTCGCCCCGATCCCGGCGGCGGCGAACCGGGCGACCACCACCTCCTGCTGCTCACTGAGCTCGGAGACCGGTTCCTCCGCCGCCCGGGAGGCCGGGACGGTCTCGCCCCGGCGGCGCCGCCCGCGGCCGTTCTTCGACTGCTCGCGGCTCTTCAGCTGTTCGCGGCTCGGCCGGGCGCGCCAGGCGCCGGCCCAGATGTCGTGGGCGAAGGCCGCCGAGGAGGCCAGGGTCAGCCCGGCGACCACCGCGAGGATGGTGGCGAAGGCGATCGCCGAGATCAGGGCGAACAGCACCACCCCGCCGGTACTGCCGTTGCCGCCGCCGAGCACCAGGGCGAGCAGCGGAACGGCGGTGTTCCCGGCCGAGTTGGCGTGCCGCACCTCGGCCGAGCCGATCAGCGCGGTGGCGCCGAGGCCGAGCACGATGGCCATCAGGTAGAAGCTGCCGACCAGGCCGATCGCCCACATCGTGGAGCGGCGGGCGGCCCGCGCGGTGGGCACGGTGTAGAAGCGGGACAGGATGTGCGGCAGGCCCGCGGTGCCGAGCACCAGGCCGAGGCCGAGGCTGACGAAGTCCAGCCGGCTGGTGATGCTGCCGCCGTACTTGAGCCCGGGCTCCAGGTAGCGCTGCCCGGCGCCGCTGTGCTGGGCGGCCTCGCGCATCAGCTCGCCGAGGTCCCCGTGGAAGCGGACCACCAGCAGCACCGTGAGCAGCACCGAACCGCCGGTCAGCAGGAAGGCCTTGATGATCTGGATCCAGGTGGTGGCCCGCATGCCGCCGATGGTGACGTAGACGATCATCAGGGCGCCGACCGCGATGATGGTCCAGGTGCGGGCGTGCGGGCTGCCGGTGCCGAGCAGGAGGGCGACCAGCGAACCGGCGCCGACCATCTGGGCCACCAGGTAGAGCAGGGTGACCACGACGCTGGCACCACCGGCCGCGGCGCGCACCTTGCGACGGCGCAGCCGCAGCGCGAGGACGTCGGCGAGGGTGTACCGGCCCGCGTTGCGGACGAGTTCGGCGACCAGCATCAGCACGACCAGCCAGGCGACCAGGAAGCCGATGCTGTAGAGCACGCCGTCGTAGCCGTACAGCGCGATCAGCCCGGCGACGCCCAGGAAGGACGCGGCGGAGAGGTAGTCCCCGGAGAGCGCGAAGCCGTTCTGCAGCGGGGTGAAGTCGCGGCCGCCGGCGAAGAAGTCCTCGGCGGCGTTGCCCTGGCGGCCGACCCAGAGGGTGACCCCCAGGGTGACCAGGACGACGACGGCGAACAGCGCGATGGCGAGCGAGTGGTGGTCGCCGGTGGGGGCGACCGGCGGCGGGGTGGCGGTCGACACCACGGTCCGGACGGCGGTCTGCACCGCGGCCTTGGCCGCATCGGTGGGCACGGTGGCCAGCAGGGGCGTCATCGCAGCTGGTCCTGGGTGTCCCAGCGCAGGCCCAGGGCGGCGCGGTCGCGCTTGGTCCGGGAGTTGCGGGCGTAGAGCCAGGTGAGCAGGAAGGTCGAGGCGAACTGCAGCAGCCCCAGCAGCCAGGCCACGTTGAGCGGGCCGGCCACCGTCCTGCGCATCAGGTCGGGGGCACCCGCCTGGGCGGCGACGTACAGCAGGTACCAGGCGAGGAAGGCACCGGTGATCGGGAAGACGAAGGTCCGGTAGCTGCGGCGGATCTGCAGGAACGTCTCGCTGGCCTGAACCGTCCGGTAGACCTCGGTGCGGTCGGCGACCGGTTCCTCGTCGAGTGGTGCGTGCGGTGCGGCCGGGGCCGCCGGATCGGCTGGGATGCTCTGGGCGAACGGCTCGACGGCGGCCCCGTGGACCGGTGCGCCGACGGCCACTGACCCGACGGCGGCCTCTGCCGACCGGGCCGTAGGAACGTGGTCCGTGGGGGCGGGGCCCGACTGCGCCGGTACCGCCGTCCGGCGGTGCGCAGCCGATGGCTCGGCGGACTCAACGGGGGTACCGGCGGCCGCAGCGGCCCACCAGTCGAATTGCTGTCCCGGGCCGGGACTGCTCGTCTGCTGCTGTGGCACTGCTGCTCCTGGACGGCCGGATGTTCTGACCCGAACCATGATGGCGGCCCTAGGAGAGCGCCCCTGACCATCGCAGATACGTTCACTCGATGAGGTGATCGATCATCCGACAGACACTCATCGGACTACTGCTGCGTCCCAGTGATTCCGTGTCGGAAGGCGTACGCGACCGCCTGAGCCCGGTCCCGCACCGCGGTCTTGGCGAACAGATTGTTGATGTGGGTCTTCACGGTCGCCTGGCTGACGAACAGCCGCTGGGCGATCTCGGCGTTGGACAGCCCCTCGGCGATCAGCGCCAGCACCTCGGCCTCCCGGACGGTCAGCCCGTCGGGCAGCTCCCCCGACCGGGTTCCGGGCCTCCCGGCGGCCGGCCCGGAGTCGCCGTGCTGCTCCGAAAGCCTTTCCAGCAGCCGGAGTTGGACCTGCGGGGAGAGCCCGGCGGCACCCGATCGGACGTTCGCGACGGCCCGGGCGATCTCCTCGGCGCCGGCGTCCTTGGTGAGGTAGCCGCGCGCCCCGGCCCGGAGCGCCGGGAACAGCGAGTCGTCGTCGGCGTAGGTGGTGAGCACCACGACCTCGGTCTCCGGGTGCGCCGCGCGGATCCGCCTCGTCGCCTCGACCCCGTCGCAGCGCGGCATCCGCAGATCCATCAGCACCACGTCCGGGTGATGACGCTCCACCAGGGCGACGGCCTCCTCCCCGTCCCCGGCCGCACCGACCACCTCGATGCCGGGCAACAGCCCCAGCAGCATCACGATGCCCTCGCGCACCACGGTCTGGTCGTCCGCGACCACCACCCTGATCGCCCCCGCACCGCCCATGTGCTCACTCATGCCGGCACCCGCAGCAGCACACGCCACCCTCCGTCCTGCGGGCCCGCCAGCAGCGTGCCCCCGAGCAGTTCCGCGCGTTCGCGCATTCCCAGCAGACCGTACCCGCTGCCGCTGGCGGCCAGCTCCTCCGACGGGGGCCCACCCGCGGATTGGCCGCGCGGCGGCCGGGTGTTGCACACCTCCAGCTCCACCGCCCCGTCCAGGTAGCGCAGTTCGACGGAGCCGCGGGCCCCGGACGCGTGCTTGCGGACGTTGGTCATCGCCTCCTGCGCGGTGCGCCGCACCGCGAGGGCGACCTCGGCGGCGAGCGGGCGGGGCGTGCCGGTGACGGTGAGGGCGGCCCGCTCCCGACCGGTCAGCTCGACCAGGAACTCCCCGACCGGGGTGAGCTCCCCGCGCAGCACGGACAGTGCCTGGCGGGTCTCGACCAGCCCGTCCTGCGCCATCCGCCGGGCGGCGACGACCCGTTCGCGGATCTGCTCGCGGTCCGTCCCGGCGTCCAGCATCAGCCGGGCCGCCTCCAGGTGGACGAGCTGCGCGGAGAGGCTGTGGGCGAGCACGTCGTGGATCTCCCGCGCGATCCTGGCCCGTTCGGCGAGCGCCGCGCTCTCCGCCTGGGCGGCCTGGGCGGCCCGCTCCTGGGCGAGCAGCCGGCGGGCGGTGCCGCGCGCCTCGATGTCCAGCCGCAGCAGGCAGCCGACCAGGACGGAGCCCCCGACGGTGGCGGCGTTGCCGAGCCAGCCCGCCGGGGAGGCCGCCGTGTACGAACCCAGCGCGGCCGCCGCGACGACCAGCGCGGGCGCGGGCGGCAGCCGGATCAGAGCCGTCACGGTCAACCCGATCCACAGGAAGTCGGCCAGCGTGTGGGCCGGCCCCCGGTCGGCGAGCCAGCCGCCACCGACCAGGCCGGCGGCCAGCAGGTACGAGACCGCCGGGCGCTGCTCCCGGGTGACCCGCAGGTACGCCGTGCAGAGGGCGACGGCCGCGGCCAGCCCGGCCGCCGCGACCGCCACCGTCCAGCCGGTGTACCTGCCGCCGGAGAAGGTCCCCCAGCCGACGACGACCAGCAGGACGCTCCGGCCGAACACGGACAGGACCCGCCGCGGCCGGCTCTCGTCCTCGTGGCCGATCCCTTCCCGGGACGGCCACCGGGTCCAGTACCACCCGGCCACGGGGCCTCCTCGATGCTCACGGCGGCGGGTCAGTGCAGTGCGGCGGCGGGCCGCGAGGGCTCCAGCGACCGGGCCCTCCAGTTCACCACGAAGGAGCGGACCAGCAGCAGGACCGCCATGCCCAGCATCAGCGAACTGCCCGCCTGGTGGACGTGCAGGGCCGCACCGACCGCGTACAGGCCGATCCGGACGGCGATCATCCCGCACCAGGCGGCCACGGTGGCCCTGGTGCCCTTGACCAGGACGCTGCCGTCGGAGTCCCGCCAGATCCGGACGGTCCAGCCCCAGGCCGTACCCATCGCGAGCACGGCGACCAGTCCGGCGGCCAGCAGCCCGGCGGAGAGCGCGGTGTGCTGGTGGTCGACGAGCCGCGGGTCGCGCAGCGCGAGCGCGCCCAGGATCAGCGGCAGCAGCCAGAAACGGCGCTCGGTGTCCAGGCGCTGGACGCGCATCTGGCGCTGGACCACCAGGACCACCACCGCGAGGCCCACGAGGATGTTGGTGATGGAACCCATCGAATTCTCCGTCCCGGGGAGAGGCTTGTTGCTGACCTCTCCGACGCTACGGATCCGGCGCTTCCCGCTGATCGGAGCCGGGGTGGAGCACGGGTGGAACCGGCAGCGCGAGGGCCCTCCACCCGTGGGTGGAGGGCCCTCGCGCACGGCCGGGGTCAGGCGTCGATGCGGGAGCGGTCCAGGGTGGCCGCCGAGTCCACGATGAACTCCTTGCGGGGGGCGACGTCGTTGCCCATCAGCAGGTCGAAGATCCTCTCGGCCTGCTCCAGGTCGCCCAGGTTGATCCGGCGCAGCGTGCGGTGGCGCGGGTCCATGGTGGTCTCGGCCAGCTGGTCGGCGTCCATCTCGCCCAGGCCCTTGTAGCGCTGCACCGGCTCCTTCCAGCGCTGGTTCTTGCGCTGGAACTCCAGCAGCGTGGAGCGCAGTTCGGCGTCGGAGTAGGTGTAGTGGTACTTCTCCTGGCCGCGCTTGGGGCTGGTGAGCTCGATCCGGTGCAGCGGCGGCACGGCGGCGAAGACCCGGCCCTGCTCGACCATCGGCCGCATGTAGCGGTGGAAGAGGGTGAGCAGCAGGGTGCGGATGTGCGAACCGTCGACGTCGGCGTCGGCCATGAAGATGACCCGGCCGTAGCGGGCCTGGTCGATGTCGAAGGTGCGGCCCGATCCGGCCCCTATCACCTGGATGATCGCGGCGCACTCGGCGTTCTTGAGCATGTCGCTCACCGAGGCCTTCTGCACGTTGAGGATCTTGCCGCGGATCGGCAGCAGCGCCTGGAACTCGGAGTTGCGGGCGAGCTTGGCGGTGCCGAGCGCGGAGTCCCCCTCGACGATGAACAGTTCGCTGCGGTCGACGTCGTCGCTGCGGCAGTCGGCCAGCTTGGCGGGCAGCGAGCTGGTCTCCAGCGCGGTCTTGCGACGCTGGGCCTCCTTGTGCTGCCGGGCGGCGACCCGGGTGCGGGCGGCCGCGACGACCTTGTCGAGCACAGCCCGGGCCTGGAGCTTCTGGTCCTTCTTGGCCGAGGTCAGGAAGGCCTTGAGCTCCTTGGCGACGACGGCCGCGACGATCCGGTTGGCCGCCGAGGTGCCGAGCACCTCCTTGGTCTGGCCCTCGAACTGCGGCTCGGCGAGCCGGACGGTGACCACCGCGGTGAGGCCCTCGGTGGCGTCGTCCTTGGTGATGTCGTCCTCGGCGACGCGCAGCAGCTTGCCCGCGCGCAGCGCCTCGTTGACCGTCTTGGCCAGCGAGCGCTCGAAGCCGGTGACGTGGGTGCCGCCCTTGGGGGTGGCGATGATGTTGACGAAGGAGCGCAGCGTGGTGTCGTAGCCGGTCCCCCAGCGCAGCGCGATGTCCACGCCGAGGTGGCGGGTGACCTCGGTGGGGGTCATGTGCCCGAGGTCGTCCAGGACCGGCACGGTCTCCTTGAAGGTGCCCTCGCCGTGCAGCCGCACCACGTCGCAGACCGGCTTGTCGGGGGCCAGGAACTCGCAGAACTCGGCGATGCCGCCGTCGAAGCGGAAGGTGCTCTCCTCGACCTTCTCGCTCTCGGTGAGCCGCTCGTCACGCACCACGATGGTGAGGCCGGGGACCAGGAAGGCGGTCTGCCGGGCGCGGCTGTGCAGCGTCTCCAGGGAGAGCTTGGCGTCCTTGAGGAAGATCTGCCGGTCGGCCCAGTAGCGGATCCGGGTGCCGGTGCGGGTCTTCGGCACCTTGCGGGCCCTGGTCAGGCCGTTGCCGGGCTCGAAGGGCGCGTCCGGGCTGGTCTCGGTGAAGAGGCCGGGGGTGCCGCGGCGGAAGCTGATCGCGTGGGTGTGCCCGCCGCGGTCGACCTCGACGTCGAGGCGGGCGGAGAGCGCGTTGACGACCGAGGCGCCGACGCCGTGCAGACCGCCGGAGGCCGCGTAGGAGCCGCCGCCGAACTTGCCGCCGGCGTGCAGCTTGGTCATCACGACCTCGACGCCGGACAGTCCGGTCTTGGGTTCGACGTCGACCGGGATGCCGCGCCCGTTGTCCCGGACCTCGACCGAGGAGTCGGGGTGCAGCACGACGTCGATGCGGTCGCAGTAGCCGCCGAGCGCCTCGTCGACGGAGTTGTCGATGATCTCCCAGAGGCAGTGCATCAGGCCGCGGCTGTCGGTCGAGCCGATGTACATGCCGGGGCGCTTGCGGACCGCCTCCAGGCCCTCCAGGACGAGCAGGTGCCGCGCGGTGTAGTTGGAACCGTCGTCGCCGGCCAGCAGCGCGGACGGCACGGTCGTTTCGGCACTCACGCGGCACTCTCCTCGGTGAAGTTCTGTCTCATCGGTCACATCCGGACGCATCCGGACCAAACGCCAGTGCAGCACGCCGCACCGACACCCGTCGCCCTGCGTGCCCGAGCCCCTGCGCCGGGTGCACAGCACGACGGGCCGGCCCCGCGCAGCTTGTACGCGCTGCGCGAACAAGCACCGCACCCGGGTACGGACCCCGGGGGCGCCATCTCCTCCCGGTACCACCGGTCCTGGCGGATCGTGGGACCCGGCACAGGCTCCGGAACTGCCGTTATGCAGGCTACCGGGGCCCGGGGCGGGGCTTATGCTCCAACCCGGCAGAGGATTATGCTACGCGGACCTCGTACCCGATCCCGATCGGGCGTTCGAGCGACGGGCGGATCCCGGGAATCGGCACGCATGAACCACCGACGCCCGGGGCACGTCCTCATCAACACAGCAGAATCCTCAGAGAAGAAAAGCCACGAGCGGGAACGTTTTCGGCCTGGTTGGATGTTGACCCTGGTACGACAGCTCGTCGAGCTAGAGAAGAGGCGACGTGACTACTGTTCTGACCCCTGCGAGCCCGCTGACCGCGGCTGACCGCTGCGACCGCTGCGGCGCCCAGGCCTACCTGCGCGTCGTACTCGCCAGCGGCGGAGAGCTGCTCTTCTGCGCCCACCACGGCCGGAAGTTCGAGCCCGAGCTCAAGAAGATCGCCGTGGAGATACAGGACGAGAGCGGCCGTCTCACCACGACCACCGCTACGGCGACCGAAGACGAGCGCTGATCCCGGGCGCCAAAACCAGCAGCCGGCGTCGAGCTGTGTCCGGTCGTGCACTGCGCGCGACCGGTGGGCCGGGCGGCTGACCCCCTCGGGGGCCGGCCGCCCGGCTCTGCTGTACCCCCGGGCACCCTCCCGGGTCCGGTGACGGCCCGACCACGACTGCCGACGCCGCGTCAGAACCCGGCGTCAGCACGTGACCGGGCGCACACCCACCGCGACGTCCGCGGCACCGGACACACCGCGTCCGCGGACGTTCACAGGACCGAGCGCACCGCGTCGGCGACCGAGGACACCCTGGTGTAGACGCCCGGGTGGGCCGCCTCGGCGCAGCCCGTCCCCCAGGACACCAGGCCCACCAGCCGGCCCTCGACGATCATCGGGCCGCCGCTGTCGCCCTGGCAGGCGTCCTTGCCGCCCCGCTCCTCGCCCGCGCAGACCATGCCGCGGGCGTCGAACTTTCCGTCCTGCCCGCCCGGGTACGCCTGCGCACAGGCCCCGTCCGGCACGATCGGCACGGACACCCCGCGCAGCGTGGGCGAGTAGTCGCCCCGCCCGGTGGTGTCGCCCCAGCCGTACACCTGCGTCGTGGTCCCGGCCAGGTACGGCGCCGTCTCGCCCTGGCCGACCAGCTCGACCACCGGCCGGGCGCCCTGGGACTCGGCCAGGGTGATCACCGCGACGTCGTTCATGTTCGCGTCGAAGGAGTAGTCGGGGTGGATCCAGACCGACCGCACCGCCACCTCGCGGCCGGTCGTGCCGCGCATGTCGTCCCGGCCGACGATCACCTTGAGACCCGGCCGCTCCACCCGGCCCTTGCCCTCGTCGTAGAAGCAGTGCGCGGCCGTGACCACCTTGGTCGGGGTGACCAGCGCGCCCCCGCAGAACTGGCCGGAACGGCCGCTGCCGAACTGCTGGCGGCTGGACAGCGCCACGATCCACGGGTGGTCCCCGGTGCTCGCCGCCGTGCCGCCGACCACCCGGCGCTGGGCCTCGGCCGGCGCCGCGCCGCCGAGGGCGACCAGCGGGACGGGCACGGCGGCCAGCAGCGCCAGCACGGCGGCCCTGCGGCGGCGGCCCGCCCGGCCGACGGCCGGATCGGCCGGATCGGCGAGGTCTGCCGGAAACGGGATGGGCGTCGGCAGGTCAGTGCGGTCCGGCTCGGTCGGCACCGTGACTCCAGGAGGCTCGGAAGCAGGCAACCGGCACAGCGTAGGTGACCGGCTACACCGTGCGACCACTTCCCGCCGCGCCGCCACCCGGACGAGCGACAACCACCACCCGGACGCTGACACGCCCGGGCCCGGACAGCCGCGAAGGCCCGGAGCCGTGCGGCTCCGGGCCTTCGCATGGAACGACTGCCGTCGATCAGTCCAGGTAGTCGCGCAGCACCTGGGAGCGCGACGGGTGGCGCAGCTTCGACATGGTCTTCGACTCGATCTGGCGGATGCGCTCACGGGTGACCCCGTACACCTTGCCGATCTCGTCCAGCGTCTTCGGCTGGCCATCGGTCAGGCCGAAGCGCATCGAGACCACGCCCGCCTCGCGCTCGGACAGGGTGTCCAGCACCGAGTGGAGCTGCTCCTGGAGCAGGGTGAAGGAGACCGCGTCGGCCGGGACGACCGCCTCGGAGTCCTCGATCAGGTCACCGAACTCGCTGTCGCCGTCCTCGCCCAGCGGGGTGTGCAGCGAGATCGGCTCGCGGCCGTACTTCTGGACCTCGATGACCTTCTCGGGGGTCATGTCGAGTTCCTTGGCCAGCTCCTCCGGGGTGGGCTCACGGCCCAGGTCCTGGAGCATCTGGCGCTGGACGCGGGCCAGCTTGTTGATGACCTCGACCATGTGCACCGGGATGCGGATGGTGCGGGCCTGGTCGGCCATGGCGCGGGTGATCGCCTGGCGGATCCACCAGGTGGCGTAGGTCGAGAACTTGTAGCCCTTGGTGTAGTCGAACTTCTCGACCGCACGGATCAGACCGAGGTTGCCCTCCTGGATCAGGTCCAGGAAGAGCATGCCGCGACCGGTGTAGCGCTTGGCCAGCGAGACCACCAGACGGAGGTTGGCCTCCAGCAGGTGGTTCTTGGCCCGGCGGCCGTCCTCGGCGATGATCTCCAGCTCGCGCTTGAGCTTCGGGGCGAGCTTGTCGGCGGCCGAGAGCTTGTCCTCGGCGAACAGACCGGCCTCGATGCGCTTGGCGAGCTCGACCTCCTGCTCGGCGTTGAGCAGCGGGACCTTGCCGATCTGCTTCAGGTAGTCCTTGACCGGGTCGGCGGTGGCGCCGGCGACGGCGACCTGCTGGGCCGGCGCGTCGTCCTCGTCGTCGTCGGAGAGGACGAAGCCCTCCGACTCCTCCTCCGGACCGGTGCCCTCGGCCTCGGTCTTGTCACCGGGCAGCGCGACGTCCTCGAGCAGCTCCTCCTCGCCGAGCAGCTCCTCGTCGCCCTTGGCGGTCTTGCCGGCGGCGGTCTTCTTGGCGGCGGTCTTCTTGGCCGGCGCGGCGGTCTTCTTGGCGGCGGCCTTCTTGGCCGGCGCGGCCTTCTTGGCGGGAGCCGCCTTCACCCCGGCGACGACGCCGGTCGTCTCCTCGACGGTGATCTCGGCGGAGACGGTGGGAGCCGTGGCCGCGGCGGCGACGACGGCCGGAGCCGCGACGGGAGCGCCGGGGGCGATCCGCACGGGCGGCTTGGTCGGGGCCGACGGGGTCCGGGTGGTGACAGCCTTGGTGGCGGTGCGCTTGGTGGGGCTCTTGGCAGCAACGCTCTTGCGCTTGGCGCCGGCCGGTTCGGCCGCGCTGACCATGAGGTCCACGCCCTCCTCAATCAGCACCTGATTGAGGCTGCGCATGACGTTCTTCCACTTGGTGACCGGGATCTGGTCCGCCTCGAACGCCTGGCGCACGTCGTCACCGGCGATCTGCCCCTGGGCCTTGCCCCGCTCGATGAGAGCCAGCAGAGCCGCGGACTCGGCGATCTCGGGGGGAAGCGAACGGGATGTGCTGGCCGACACGAACAACCTCTCGGACGATGAGTGGATCTCGAACCCGTACCGGCCGCCCGAGCGGGCGGGGAAGGAGATCGCGCGTCGGACGCGCGGTGTCGATTCCGACCGACTCGGGCTTGAGGACTGGGTTTGCAGGACGGCAGCAGCGCCGCGGACCAACACAGCATTCTGACATGTTGGAGTATTCCGGAGCTGCTTCCGCTCAGGACACATCGCTGCTACTCGTCAAGTGTTACGCATGGCCTTCGTGTCGCGGGTCACACCATCCGGCGCCCGCAACCCGGAGCCGGTTCCATCATCGCGCACTCGCCGGTGAATCTATTGTCATGAACAAGGCCGACGTGGGCCCGCTTTCGCCGCCCTCATTCGCCGGGGCGCTCCCGGCGGTTCGCCCCCTGGGGACGCCGCCCCCTCGGGCCACGCGGCCTCCGCCGGCTCTGCCCGGTGGGACGGCGGCATGCGGAAGCCCCCCGACTGCGCCGCGCGGTGCGGCCGGAGGGCCCGGGCGGAGCGGGCCGCCGCCGTCCGGCGCCTCCGCTCGTGGAAAACAGCCCGTTCAGTGCTCCCTGGGCGCGGGAACGGACGGCTCGATCTCGGGATGGACGGTGAGCAGCGCCCGCATCGCGACCTCGCCCGCGGCACCGTCGCCGGCACCCAGCGCCTCCACCAGCCGGGCGTGCAGGCTGACCGAGGACTCGGTGGGGCGCTCGCAGGAGATCGCCGGACCGCCCGAGACCTGCAGCGCGCAGGCGACGATCCCGGACAGGTGCTCCAGCATCCGGTTGCCGGCCATCTGGAGGACCAGGCCGTGCAGCTCGGCGTCGGCCCGGGTGTAGGTCGAGAGGTCGGCCTGGGAGGCGGCGTGGCTCATGATCTCGACCAGCTCGGCCAGGCGCTGCTGGACGTCCTCCCGGCCGTGGCCGGAGGCGAGCCGGGCGGCCAGCGGCTCGATCGCCCAGCGGAGCTCGAACAGCTCCCGGCGCTGCTCGTCCCGCTGCGGCCCGAAGGCGCGCCACTCGATGATGTCCGGGTCCAGCAGGTTCCAGTCGCCGACCGGACGGACCCGGGTGCCGACGTTCGGCCGGGCGCTGACCAGGCCCTTGGCCTCCAGCACGCGCAGCGACTCGCGGACGACGGTGCGGGAGACCTCGAACCGCTGGCCGATCTCCTCGGGCACCAGCGGGCGGTCGGCACCGAGGTCGCCGGAGACGATCATCTGGCCGAGCTGCTGGACCAGCTGGCCGTGCAGACCGCGGCCCCGGCTGCTGGTGGTCTTGCGGCCGACCCGGGCGATGTCCGACTCGGCGCCCTCCCAGCGGGGCACCGGCGGGGTCGGCCGGTCGGCGTACGAGAAGCGGTCCAGGTCGCCGGGACCGTGGATGGGCCCTTCGGCGGAACGGGCGGGGGTCATGGTGGGGTGCGCAAGGGTACTCACGCCTCCTTTGTCGGCGATCGGCAGGCGTGGCTTGAGAATTCTCGTGAAAAGCACACGAAAGGGTGATCGACCGTGACTGGATAATTGACTTCTTATCAGGAAGAACCGCGCATTACGGTCACTGCTGGTCGATCTTGGAAGTCCCGGGCGGGACCGCACCCGTGACGCGGCCTCGGGCCCGGGCGGGCGGCCCCGCACAAGCGGCTCAGCGCGGTCCATCGGGGCGCAGCACGGCGCGGGCGGTTCCGTGCGACGCGGCGCTACAGGGCGCGGCGGCGGGCCTGGGCCAGCAGGGCGGCCAGCAGCAGGAGCGCCGCAGGGGTCGCGACCGCGGCGAGCAGCGCCGGATCGGTCAGCGCCGCGCTCCCGGCCACCGCCTCGTGCGCACCGCCGTACACCCAGCCGTAGGCCCACTCGATCCCGGACTGGAACGGCAGCAGTTCGGTCGCCCGGGTCGGCCACGGCCTGCCGGTGCGGCGCAGCAGCAGGGCGACGCCGGACTCCAGCAGCGGCGGCAGCGCGCACAGCAGCAGCACCCCGCCCGCGGCACTGCGGGTCAGCGAGGCGGCCAACACCCCGGTCCAGCCCGCCACCACGGTGAGCAGGACGAAGGCCAGCAGTGCGGCGGGCACCCCGTGGCCGGCCACCAGCCCCAGCGGGGCGCCCACACCCGGCAGGTCGGACAGCCCGGACACCCCCGCACCGGTCAGCGCCTCGAAGACCCGGTCCGACAGTGCGGACGGGTCCGCCCAGGCCGCCACCGTGACGCCGTCCGGCAGCGCGAGGTGCACGGCCGCCGTGTCGAACAGCAGGGTGGCCAGCGCCAGCACCGCCGCCACCGGGCCGATCACCACCAGCTTGGCCAGCAGCAGCCGCACCCTGCGCGGGTACGACACCTGCGAGGCCACCAGCCCCGGGTGGCGCACCTCGTGCCCGTACGAGAGCGCGCCCAGCACCCCGGCGCCGAGCGCCGCGAAGGGCAGCGGGATCAGCGGGACGGCGGCGGTCAGCAGCCGCACCCCCGCCGGGGCCGTCAGCGGGCCGTCCGGGGCCTGGCTCGCCAGGACGGCGGCCACGCCGGCGTCGCCGAGCAGTACGGCGGCGAGCAGCAGCCAGGTGGAACGCAGGCCGCGCAGGCGGCGCAGCTCGTAGGCCAGGACACGCACGATTCACTCGCTCCGGTGGTCGTCGGGGATGGCGGGGGCTGCAGAGGTGCCCGGGGTGGCCGGGGCGGCCGGGGCGGCTCGCCTGACGGGGCTCTGGGCGGCGCCCCGGACGGCGGAGGCTCGGACCGCGGTCGCGCCCGAGGCGGGGCGCCGGAGGCGCACGGTGTCGTCGGTGAGCAGGTCGTCGGCACTGGCCCGGCGGCCGAGGGGCCGGACCCGGGCGGGCTCCAGCGGCGGGGCCGGGTCGTCGCGGAAGAGCCGGTCGACGGCCACCGTCGGCGCGGGTTCGTCGATGGCGTCGGCCCCCGTCCGCATGGACGGCCCGGGGCGACGGCCCGGCGGCTCGGGTCGGCGGCCGGCCGAGCCGAGGACGGGGAGCGCGGCGGCCGGGAGGGCGGCGGCGACGGCCACGGCGGGCAGGGCGCGGGCGGGCAGGGAACCGTCCTGCCGGGGGCGGCGGGGAGCGCCGCGCTTCGGGACGGCGGCGCCTCCCGGCGCGGCGGCGGTGGCCGGTTCTGCCGGGGTCGGTGTCGGGGTCGGGGTCGGGGGCGGGGCC
>NZ_JBHXEM010000011.1:31295-52275 GCF_042724755.1 Kitasatospora sp. NPDC127067
GGCCCGCGGGCGCCCGGCCCGGGCGTGGTGCGGGCGGGGCCGGGGGGGGGGGGGGGGGGGGGGTGTGGGGGGGGGGGGGGGGGGGGGGGGGGGGGGGGGGGCGGGGCCGTCGTGGGCTCGACCGGGGACGTCACGGCCTCGCCCGGAACGGGCTCGGCGGCCGGCTCGGGGACCCGCCGGGCGACCGGCTTCGGACCCGCCTCCCGGGTCGGTTCCCGGTTCGGCCGCCGGCCAGGCTCCTGGCTCGGACCGGCCTCGGGTTCCGAGTTGAGGCGGAGGTCGCCGGAGCGGCCCGAGCCGACCGGAAGGACGACCCGCGGCACCGGCTGCTCGACCACCCGGTCGGCCAGCTCGTGCAGCAGGATCCCGTGGCGGTAGGCGAGTTCGCCGATCTCGGTGCGGTCGATCCCGGCCACCGCGAGACCGACGCTGCCGTCCCGGCGGACGTCCGCGCCCTGGCTGACCAGCAGATCGGCCAGTCGCGCCATCTGCGGCCCCCGGACGGCCACTTCGGGACTGAGCCTGGTCTGCCGGAACTCCGCGACGGGCTGGTCGGCCACCAGCCGGCCGCGGTCCAGGGTGACCACCCGGTCCGCGAGCTGCGAGGCCTCCTGCGGGCTGCGGGTGGTCACCAGGACCGTTCCGCCGGCGGCACCGAAGGAGCGCAGGAAGGAGTGGAACCACTCGACGTTGCGCGGTGACAGGCCGTCGGCGGGCCCGTCCAGCAGCAGCGCGCCGGGGTCGCCGAGCAGGGCGGCGGCCAACGCCAGGCGGCGGTGCATACCGGGCGAGAAGGTGCGCAAGCGCTGCCCGGCGACCGCGGCCAGCCTGGTCTGCTCCAGCAGTTCGTCGGCCCGGCGGGCCGGGACGCCGACGGCCGCGGCGAGCATCCGCAGGTGGCTGCGCGCCTTGCGGCCCAGGTGACCGGCCACTGCGGACTCCCCCGTGCCGGGCATCATCACCCCGACCACGCGCTCGGGGTGGCGCAGCCGGCGGTACGGGCGGTCGCCGAAGAACGTGACGCCCTGGCCCCGTTCGAGTTCGAGCATCAGCCGCAGCGCGGTGGACTTGCCCGCCCCCTCGGCGCCGAGCAGCGCGGTCACCGTGCCGGGCCGGGCGTCGAAGGTCAGATCGAGTACCGCGGGCGGAGCGCCCTTGCGATAGACCTTGGTCAGTCCGGTGATCTGGATCATCGCTGGCTGCTCCCATGCCCTCGGCCGACCTGCTCGACGCGGAGCGCCCCTGAGGGACGGGCATGCACCCGCGCGGCTCCGCGCCAGCACATTAGGGGGCGACGACGGCTAATCCGGGCATTGCGGGAACGGCACGGGCCCGCCGACTGCCCACCTCACCCGATCAGGGGAAAATCCGATCCTGCGATTCACGGGGGACCGGTCCGTTCCGGACCCGGGCCGCTCCGGACCCGGGCTGCTCCGGACCCGGGCTGCTCCGGCCGGCTCCGGGAGCGCTGGTGGCTCCGGGGCTTCGGGAGCTTCACCGGTATCGGTGGCCCCGGGAGCTCAGGCCGGGCGCAGCGCCGTGCCCGAGGACGGTGCGCAGCCGCTAGCGGGGAGGCCAGGGCGGGGGTGGGAGCTGCTCGCCGCCGCACACCGCGTGGAACTCGTCGACGGCGGCCTGGCCCTCCACCGTGATCTCGCCCAGTCGCTCCCGCTCGGCGGCCAGCCGTTCCTGCACGGCGGCGATCGCCTCGGGCGCCGCCCGCTCGGCCTGCAGTGCGGCCAGTTCCTTCTCCGTGGCGGTGGTGGTCTCGTCGAGGCTCCGGTAGTCCGCCGCCAGCCCCTCGATGAGGGTTCGCTGCTTGGCGCAGTCCTCGATGGCCATCGCGGGGCTCCCTGGGCCGGAAGGCCTCCGACCCGGCGGCCGGAGCGTCCACCGACACTCTGCGCCGCCTGCCCCGCGTTCGCAGCCAGGCCAGGCCATTCGGCTGCCTCGGGGCCGCGCACCGCGACGGGTCGGGCCGAGCGGGATCGGGACGGGGCGGGCACGGACGGGCCGGGTACGGGTCCGGCGGCGCTCAGGACTCCGGGCGGAGCATGGGCGGGTTGAGGACGGTCGCCCCGCCGGCGGTGAACAGCTGGGCCGGACGGCCGCCCTGACGCGTCGTCGTGCCGCCCGAGGGCAGCAGGAAACCGGGGGTGCCGGTGACCTTGCGGTGGAAGTTCCGCGGGTCCAGCACCACGCCCCAGACCGCCTCGTAGACCCGGCGCAGCTCGCCGACGGTGAACTCGGTCGGGCAGAAGGCGGTGGCGAGGGAGGAGTACTCGATCTTGGAGCGGGCGCGTTCCACACCGTCGGCGAGGATCAGGCCGTGGTCGAAGGCGAGCGGGACGCCGTCGGCCGGGTTCTCGCCGAGGAGTTCGCCGACCGGGGCCCAGCGGGCGCTGCTGGCGTCGCCGCCGGCCCGGGGCGTGGGCAGATCGGGGGCCAGCACCAGGTAGGCGACGCTGACCACGCGCATCCGGGGGTCGCGCTGCGGGTGGCCGTAGGTGGCGAGCTGCTCCAGGTGGGCACCGGCCGCGCCAGGGCCGACCGCGTCGTGGCCGGGGGCGGTGTGCGCGCGCAGGCCGGTCTCCTCGGCCAGCTCGCGGGAGGCGGCCTCGGCCAGGCCCTCGTCCGGGCGGACGAAGCCGCCGGGCAGCGCCCAGTACCCCTGGAACGGCGGCTCTCCTCGTCTGACCAGCAGGGCGCAGAGCGAGTGGTCGCGCACCGTCAGCACCACGAGGTCAACCGTGACAGCGAACGGGGGAAAGGCCGACGGATCGTAGCGCGACATGGCGACGATCATAGTCGTCTCTCTGACGATAAGCACAGGCCCGTGCGGGGACCGCGCAGGGCCGGGGCCCCGCACGGGCCCCGTGCGGTTCGCACCCGTCCAGCGCGGGACCGGGAACGCGCAGGCGCGGCGCCGGTGACCCGGTGTCACCGCCGCGGGGGCACGAGCCCCCGCGGCGGCTCAGCGGGCGACGAGTTGCAGGTCCGTGGACGCCTCCTCCACCATCGCCACGCCGATCCGGCTCACCCGGACGGAGAACGGCTCGCCCGCCACCCGCAGGCCGGTCAGCTCCAGCTCGCCGAGCGGTGCGGTGCTGGCCGGGCGGACCAGTACCCGGCCGCCCGGGACGTCGGGCCGGACCCCGGCGAGGGCGAACACCGCGTGCGCGGCGGCGGCCGCGGAGACCGCTGCCGGGCGACAGGCGGCCGGGTGCGGCACCGGCGGGCAGCCCGGGGTGCGCTGCTCCCCCGCGTACATCTCCGGCAGCCGCCCCTCGAAGTGGGTGCTCGCGGCGAGCAGGCCCTCCAGCAGGGTGCCGGCCTCGTTCTCGTGACCGGCCTCGGCCAGTCCGGCGATCGCCAGGGCCGTCTCGTGGACCCGCACCGCACCGCCGCGGTGGCCCAGCGGGTTGAACCGGGGGGACTTGGCGCTCAGCGTGCGCAGGCCCCAGCCGCTGTCCAGCTCCGGCGCGACCAGGCGCTGGGCGAGCAGCCTGGTCTGCTCGCGGTCCAGCAGGCTCTCGTACCGGCCGCCGTCGACGGCGAGCCCGGTGTCCAGCAAGTGCACCAGGGAGGAGGCGACGGCGGGCAGCGGCTGGCCGCCCGGGGCCAGCCCGGCCGCGGGACGGCCGCCGGACAGGTCGTCGATCCAGAACCGCTCGCGGAAGCGCCCGCGCAGCGCGGCGGCCCAGCCGCGCCAGTCCTCGGCGCCCGGCCTGCCGAAGGCCTCCAGCAGCTCGGCCCCGTGCAGGGCGGCGCGGTGGGCCTGCGCCTGGACCTCGGCGCGGGCGGCGACCGGGTGGGCTGAGCGCTCCTCCAGCGGGCGGCTCAGGTCGGTGACGAAGCCGTCGACCAGGCCCTCGCGCAGGGCGGCCAGGGCCCGCTCGGCGGCCGGGAGCAGCTCGGCGACCTCCGCCGGGGGCAGGCCCCAGCGCCAGGCCTCGGTCAGCACGGTGACGAACAGCAGGGTGGCCTCGGTGGCGGTGCAGGTGGGCGGCAGCTCGGGACCGCCGTGACGCAGGGCGCCGGGCAGCAGGCCCTCGGTGCGGCCCGGGGCGGGGGCGAGCTGCTGACGGCGGGCCAGCGCACGGAGGGTGCCGGCCGCCAGCCGGGTGCCGAGCGGCAGGGTCAGCCGGGCGGCCCAGAGCGCGTCGGCCGGGGCGAGGCCGAAGCGCCAGGGCGCGCCGGAGGCCGGGTAGAGGTCGGTCGGGCGGTCCGGGTCGGCGAACAGCAGCCCGCCGAGGGCGTCCAGCGAGCGGGAGACCAGCGGAGCCGCCCGGCCGTCGTCGCTGCGGACCTCCGGCTCGGCCCAGGGCAGCGGGGCTCCGGTGCCGCGGCCGCCCGGCGGGCGCGGGCCGCCGACGGCGCTCTCCAGCTCGGTGTGCAGCTCGACCGACCAGCGGGCGCCGGGCTGGACCTCCAGGTCCCAACGCAGCACGCCGGCGCCGGCCAGGACGGCGTGCGGGGAGGGCTGGGCGCTGACCACGGCGCTGTGCACCGGCCCCGTCCAGCGCAGCCCGGCGGACTGCACCTGGCCCGGCAGGTCGGGCTGGCGGTGCCCGGCGGCGATCTCGGCGACCGGGCCGAGGTCGGTGCCGAGGGCTATCTCCAGGGGCAGCCGGGCGGGCCGCGGACCGGTGTTGCGCACGACCACGGTCTCCACGCCGTCCGCGTGCCGCAGCCGCTCGACGGTGAGCGCCGGGTCCGGGTCGAGGTCGCCGGGGACGCGGACCGCGCCGAGGAAGCGGGCCTGGGCGGTGCTGGTCAGGGTGCCCTGGAGCGGCAGCGGCTCCATGCCGCCCAGCCGCAGCTCCATCCGGGCGAGCACCCGGACGCCGTTGCGGTAGAAACCGTGCAGGCCGTGGCCGCGCAGCTGGCCGTCGGGACCGGAGGCGGCCATCGCCGGGGCGTTGACGCAGATCACCGCGTGGTGGACGGCGGGCGGCTGCGGGCGCGGCGGGGCCGCGGGTCGGCCCGGGCCGACCGGTGCGCCCGCGGGCCCGGCCACCGGGGCCTGGTCGGGGCGGCCCATCGGCCTGGGCGGCGCGCCGACCACGCTCTCGGCCGGCATGGCCTGTGGTGGCCTCATGGCGGTCACCGGACTCTCCTCCCCTCGGCGGTCCGGTGGCCGGGTCAGGCCGGTGGGCCGCGAGCGTGCTCGATCGCGTGCTGGTGGTGCCGGGCCGGCGGGGCCGTCCCGTCGGCGGATGTGCCGTGTCTGGCCGTACCCGGCGGTGGGTCGTGCCATGCGGTGCTCGGTACCGGGTGGGTACCGGCGCGCCGCGCCTTCGTTCCGGGGCTCGCCGCCGTGCCCGGCACGCCGTCAGGTCCGGTGCCCCGGCCTGCCGGTGACGCCCTTCCCCCGCGGCCCGCGCCCTCCGGGCCGTGCGGTCCCGTGGCGGCGGCCGGTCGTGGCGCCGCACGCGGTCACCCAGCGCTGCCGGTGCCCGGGCGGCCGGGTCCGCACCGCCCGGCGATCGGCCCGATCGGCCCGCCCGAACCGGGTGCAGGCCCCCAGGGGTGAACGCCGCGCACCGCCGCCAGGTCACGCCCCGCCGCTGCACCGCTGGTCAGGGCGGCCCGGCTCGGCGGTCGTACCACTTCCGTCGGATCGTCACCGGGGCCTCGCTGCGGGCACGTCACCGTCCACTCTCCGGGGCCGGCGCCCACCGTCCGGGCCGCTGCCGGGGCCGGCTCGGGCCGTCCGCCGGTCGGGCTCGGCCGTCCGATCGGACGGGCGGGGCGGTCGAACCGGTGCTCGACCGCCGCCAGGATACGGTGCGGGGGTCGCGGCCCCCGCACCCGGTGACCCCGTGAACCGCGACGCCATCGCTGTGACCAGCAGAGACCGAGGAGTTGCATGTCCACCATCAGCCGGCTGCCCGGGATTGTCACGACCGACCACGTGTTCCAGCTGCCGCTCGACCACGCCGCCCCGCAGGGCGAGCAGATCGAGGTGTACGCCCGCGAGGTGGTGGCCACAGGCCGCGAGCGGGACGACCTGCCCTGGCTGCTCTTCCTCCAGGGCGGTCCCGGCGGCAAGGCCGCCCGCCCGCTCGGCCGGGACTCCTGGCTGGAGCGCGCCCTGGACGAATACCGGGTGCTGCTGCTCGACCAGCGCGGCACCGGGCGGTCCACCCCCGCGACCCGGCAGACCCTCGCCCGGCGCGGCGGCCCGCAGGAGCAGGCGGACTACCTGGCCCACTTCCGGGCGGACTCGATCGTCCGGGACGCCGAGCTGATCCGCGAGCGTCTGCTCGGCGCCGACCGGCGCTGGAGCGTGCTCGGCCAGAGCTTCGGCGGCTTCTGCACCCTCACCTACCTCTCCATCGCCCCCGAGGGCCTGACCGAGGCCTTCATCACCGGTGGCCTCGCCGGCCTCGGCAGCTCGGCCGACGACGTCTACCGCGCCGCCTACCCGCGGGTGGTCCGCAAGAACGAGGACCACTACGCCCGGTTCCCGCAGGACGTCCAGGCGGTGCGCCGGATCGCGGCCCACCTCGCCGACTCCCCCGCGACCCTGCCGGACGGCGGGCTGCTCACCGTCGAGGCGTTCCAGCTGCTCGGCCTGCTGCTCGGCGGTGGCAACGGCTCCGGCACGCTCCACTACCTGCTGGAGGAGGCCTGGGTGGAGGGCGCGGCCGGGCCCGAGCTCTCCGACACCTTCCTGGCCGGCGCCCAGGCCCAGCTCTCCTTCGCGGGCGGTCCGCTGTACGCGGTGCTGCACGAGTCGATCTACGGCCAGCGGTCGGTGGACCAGGGCGGCACCGCCTGGGCGGCCGAGCGGGTCCGCAAGGAGTTCCCGCAGTTCGACGCCCGGGCCGCGCTGGAGTCCGACGCGCCGGTGCTGTTCACCGGGGAGATGATCTACCCCTGGATGTTCGACACCGACCCGGCGCTGCGCCCGCTGAAGGAGACCGCGGACCTGCTCGCCGCCCGCACCGACTGGCCCGACCTGTACGACCGGGCGCGGCTGGCCGCCAACACCGTGCCGGTCGTGGCGGCGGTGTACCACGACGACATGTACGTGGACACCGCCGACTCGCTGGAGACCGCGCGCGCGGTGCGCGGCCTGCGGGCCTGGATCACCAACGAGTGGGAGCACGACGGCCTTCGGCTGAGCGGCGGCAAGGTGCTGGACCGCCTGATCAGGATGGCCCGCGGCGAGGCGTAGCCGCCCGCGGGCCGGCGCCGCCGTGCCGCGCGGCTCAGTGCGCACGATGGCTCCCCCTCCCCGCCCGCCGGACGCCCCGGCAGCGGTGGAGGCCGGTCCGGGCCGCGGCGGGCGCGCACGCCGCGGCCCGGCCGAGCCGCAGGCCCCGGGCGGACCGCTCGCCGGCCGCCCGGGTGTGCCCGGGCTGCTCGACCCGTCCGGGCGCCGGCAGCAGGGCGACCGCCCCGGCGGCGCCACCGCCCGGCTCCGTGCTGTCGGGGCCGTCGGGGCCGTCGGGCGCGCCCGGCCCCGGATCGGCCGGCGCCGGTGCCGGTGCCGTGGACGAGCCCTTCCGGCGACCGCCCCGCCGATGCCGTCGGCCACCGGCGGACCGCCCGGGCCGTTCACCGGGAGCCGCACCCGCCCCCGGGGCGGCGGGCCCGGGAGCCGCCGCGCCACCGGACGACACCTCCTGAGCGGGCGGTGACCCCTCGGCGCCCGGCGCTCCGCCGGCCGGGGGCCGCGGTTCGTCGACCGGGGCCGCCGCGGCCTCGGGCTCCTCGCGCCGCCGCCGCTGGGCCTCGACGGCGGCCAACAGGCCCTGGGGCGTCATGCCGTCGTTGAGCGACTCGTAGAGCAGTTCGGCCAGCAGGTAGCCCGGGGCGAGCCGCAGGACGTGGCCGAGCACGACCCGGGCCGTCGCCGTGTCCCCCGCGACCCAGGACGTCCAGGCCAGCAGGGTGAGCGGGGCCACCGCGCAGCCCTCGTAGGGCGGCACCGCCCGCCGGGCGAGGAAGCGCCAGAGCCGCTCGGCCGGGGCCAGCTCGTCGGGCCGGGCGTACTCGACGCCGCGGTCCCGTACCAGGCGGTCCCGCAGGGCGAGCAGCAGTTGGGCCGTCCGGTCCGGATCGAGCTCCCCGGCCCCGGCCCGGAACTCGGCGACGGCCTGGTCGAGCAGGGCGATGCGCTGCTCTCTGGCGAGGGCGTCCACGGCCTCCGCCCGGGCGAGCGCCTCGCGCTGGGCGACGGCCTCCGGCGGACCGACGGGCTCCAGCCCGCCGATGATCGCCTTCCGGCTGCCGCGCGGCACCAGGCCGGCGACCGTCGCGGCGGCGGCCGCCGGACCGGGGTCGGGGCTGCGCCGCACCGGATTGCCCGCCGCGTCGCAGCAGCCGTCGCCGCGGCAGAGGAAGGACCACCAGCGGCCGTCCGAGACGCACAGCGACTCCTTGACGGCCACGCCCCGGCGCCCGAAGGCCGCCCGGAGGGCCTGCGCCAGCGGCCGCAGCCCGTCCACCACCGGAGGGGCGTGGGCCGTGCCGGGATCCTGGCAGAGGTAGAGGAGCACCTGGAGCGGCCGGGCACCGTGCCGCTCGGAGAGGGCGACCAGCAGGGCGGCCGTCTCCTCCGCCGCGGCCGGCCACTGCGCGGGCGACCGCGGCAGGTCCGCCCGGATCACCCCGCCCTGGTGGAGACCGGGGCCGTGGAGCCCGACCGCGACGATGCTGTCGTCCGGGTAGAAGCCCAGGAAGTACGGAAGCAGCTCGGCCATGTCGGCCGGGCCGCGCATGACGACCGACCGGTGGTCGGAGGCCGGACCGAGGGACAGAATGACGTGTTCGTTGTTCATCGCGTTCATGGCCGCAAGAGTGGACGCAATCCGCGGACGACACCGGAACCGAGTTTTTTCCTGTGGATAACCCCGCCCCCGAATTTTCCTTCACTCATTCGAAGTAGGCAAGACTCACTCCTACGGGTGGATTTTGTCCGCCGTTCAGCGGATCAGCGGATGAAATGCACCTCACCTTCCCCCTCTTCCCCTCCCCCGCATTCGTCGCTTGTCAGCGGTACGGGGTTACATGGACGCCATGCAGCAGCCCGACACCCACACCACCGCCACCGCCGACCGCGCCGAGGTCCGGGCGCGGGCCGAGGCCGTCCTGCGCGAGCTCGCCGGCCCCGGAGCCACCCTGCGCGAGGACCAGTGGACGGCCATCGAGGCCCTCGTGGTCGACCGCCGCCGTGCCCTGGTCGTCCAGCGCACCGGCTGGGGGAAGTCCGCGGTCTACTTCATCGCCACCGCCCTGCTCCGGGCCCGCGGCTCCGGGCCGACGGTGATCGTCTCGCCGCTGCTCGCCCTGATGCGCAACCAGGTCGAGTCGGCCGGCCGGGCCGGCATCCACGCCCGCACCATCAACTCGGCCAACAGCGACGAGTGGGCCGCGATCCAGGAGGAGGTCGCCGCGGGGAAGGTCGACATCCTGCTGGTCAGCCCCGAGCGGCTGAACAACCCGGACTTCCGTGACCAGGTGCTGCCCGAGCTCGCGGCCTCCACCGGCCTGCTGGTGGTCGACGAGGCCCACTGCATCTCGGACTGGGGGCACGACTTCCGCCCCGACTACCGCCGGCTGCGCACCATGCTCGCGGACCTGCCGGCCGGCGTCCCGGTGCTGGCCACCACCGCCACCGCCAACGCCCGGGTCACCGCGGACGTCGCCGAACAGCTCGGCACCGGCGCCACCGACGAGCACGCCCTGGTGCTGCGCGGGCCGCTCGACCGGGAGAGCCTCACCCTGGGCGTGCTCTCCCTGCCCGACCCGGCCCACCGCCTCGCCTGGCTGGCCGACCACCTCGAACGGCTCCCCGGCTCGGGCATCGTCTACACCCTGACGGTGGCCGCCGCCGAGGAGGTGACGGCCTTCCTGCGCGAGCGCGGCTTCCCGGTGGCCTCCTACTCCGGCCGCACCGAGGACGCCGAGCGCCGCACCGCCGAGGCCGACCTACTGGCCAACCGGGTCAAGGCGCTGGTCGCCACCTCCGCACTCGGCATGGGCTTCGACAAGCCCGACCTCGGCTTCGTGGTGCACCTCGGCTCGCCCAGCTCGCCGATCGCCTACTACCAGCAGGTCGGCCGCGCCGGGCGCGGGGTGGACCGGGCCGAGGTGCTGCTGCTGCCCGGGCGCGAGGACGAGGCGATCTGGCGCTACTTCGCCTCGCTGGCCTTCCCGCCGGAGGAGCAGGTGCGCCGCACCATCGACGCCCTCGCCGAGGCCGGCCGGCCGCTCTCCACCGCCGCCCTGGAGCCCCGGGTGGATCTGCGCCGGGCCCGGCTGGAGACCATGCTCAAGGTGCTCGACGTGGACGGCGCCGTCCGCCGGGTCAAGGGCGGCTGGACGGCCACCGGGCAGAGCTGGGCGTACGACGGCGCCCGCTACGCCAAGGTCGCCGCCTCCCGGGAGGCGGAGCAGCGGGCGATGCGCGACTATGCGGCGGGCACCGGCTGCCGGATGGAGTTCCTGCGCCGCCAGCTGGACGACGAGCAGGCCGTGCCGTGCGGGCGGTGCGACAACTGCGCGGGGCCGCTGCACACCCCGGACGTCTCCGCGGAGACGCTGGCGGCCGCCCGGGCCGCGCTCGGCCGCCCCGGCGTGAGCTTCGAGCCGCGCCGGCTGTGGCCGACCGGGATGGACTCGCTGGGGGTGCCGCTCAAGGGTCGGATCCCCGCGGGCGAGCAGGCGGAGACCGGCCGGGCGCTGGGCCGGCTGTCCGACATCGGCTGGGGCACCCGGCTGCGCACCCTGCTCGCCGAGCAGGCGCCGGACGTGCCGGTGCCCGGCGAGGCGGTGGACGCGCTGGTGGCGGTGCTCGCCGACTGGGCCCGGGGCCCGGGCGGCTGGGCCGGGCCCGCGACGACGGAGGGCGCCCGGCTGGAGCGGCCCGTCGGCGTGGTGACGATGGCCTCCTCGACCAGGCCGCGGCTGGTCGGCAGCCTGGGCGCCCGGATCGCCGAGGTCGGGCGGCTGCCGCTGCTCGGCGGGATCGACTACGCCGGCGGGCTGCCCCCGCACGGTGCCCGCAGCAACAGCGCCCAGCGGCTGCACTCGCTGGCCGGCGCGCTGGTCCTGCCCCCGGAGGTGGAGCAGGCGGTGGCGGCCGCCGGTGGACCGGTGCTCCTGGTGGACGACCTCGTCGACTCGGGCTGGACGGTCACCGTGGCCGCCCGGCTGCTGCGCCGGGCGGGGGCGAGCGCGGTGCTGCCGCTGGTACTGGCCGTGCAGGGGTGACGGGACGGCGGAAGTCCGTCGACGAAGCCCACCCACTCACCCGAATGGCCTAACAGAAAGGATCAGGCGAAGCGATTTCGATCACACCGGCCGAACGATCCGGGAAAGGAGTGCTCACCATGCCGACGACGGTTCGCCCTGCCCTCAGGGCGCTGTGGATCAAGGCCTGGAGGCGCCTGCCCGGTACTCGGCCCGCTGTGGAACATATCCGGCAGACCATGGGCTATCGGGTGGCGTTCATCTTTTCATCATTGCCGCTCTGCCCCCGATGCCCTGAGAATTGGGAGGTACCCGAAACCCGGTCCGCTGGCCCCGCCCTTCGGCGTACCCAGGCACCCGCCTGCCCACGGGCCAGGAAGGAGGATCGTGATCAACGGTATCGACCGAGGTCAGAATCCCTTCTCCGGGAGTCCGGAACCCAGACGGGTGCTGGACCTGGAGACCTGGACCGCCTCGGGGATCCCGTTGCTGCGCGACCCCCGCGAGTTCGTCCTGGAACTGCACCAGCATCACCTGCCGCAGCCGGGCACCGTCGTGGTCGCCGTCCTGGACGCGCTCCACCGCCTCGTCGCCTCGGCCTCGTTCACCCCCTGGCCGCACGACACCGACGGCTGGCAGCACCGCAACGCGCTGCTGACCCACCTGCGCCGGATCATTCCGCACGACCTGCGACGGTCCGAGCCGGCCCGGACGGCCGTACTGCTGCGCTGCCGCGACGGCGCACCCGGCTGGACGGAGCAGGACGGCGCCTGGATGTGGGCACTGAGAGACGCGTCCGCGCTCCACGGACTGCGCTGCGGCGCGTACGTCGGGCTCACCCTGGCGGGTTGGCAGGTCCTCGGGGACGGACGGGGCGGACGCAACCCGCACGCGGGCTCGTGGGCCGACGGGCCGGTGCACACCGTGACGGAACTGCCGCCGCGCTCGGCGCTGGACGCCCCGCGCAACCACCGCACCCGCCAACAGACCGCCGACCAGGCCGAGCGCGGCGAGGACGCGGCACGCTCCCCGAAGTCCGAGCCCCCGTGGGCAGCGGCGCGGGTCGCAGCGGCCGAACCGACGCGCCGCACCGGCACGGGCTGAGTCCGCACGGGCCACCGGCCGCACCGGGCCGTCAACCGCCAGCCGTCGACACCGGCCCCGAGCGCCGTGGGACGGACCGCGGGCCCGGCACCGTACGACGGCACCGGGCCCGGGGTGGACGACTGTGGTCAGGCCTTGACCGGACGGCTCGGCGCGGCTCCGGCCGCGCCCACGGCAGCCGGACCGGCGTCGCCGCAGACCACCAGCAGCGCGGCCGCGCGGCCGAGCGCCTTGGTGTACGCCTCGGCGGCCCGGGCGGACGGTCCGCCGTTGACCACCAGGACGACCACCTCGCGGGTGACCGGACGGGTCAGCGCGGCGTCCGCGTAGAACACGTCCCCGCCATCGGCGAGCTGCGCCCAGTAGCGCTCCTCACCGAAGGAGAGCTCGTGCTGCTGCCACGGGTGGGCCTCGCCGACCGTCAGCACCAGGATGTCGCCCGGATCGCGGCCGGACTCCAACAGCAGGTCGACCGCCTCGTCGGCGTGCTCCACGGCCCGCGCCGGGGTGGCGGCGATCCGTTGGACCTCCACCTGCGGTGCGGCGGGAGCCGGGCGGCGCGGTGCCGGCCCGGGCTTGGGGATCAGTCGCGGCGGGCCCGGACGGGCGGCGCGCGGCGGGGCCGGGCGCGGAGGCGCCGGACGGGGGCCGGGCACCGGGGCCGGGGCGGCGACGGTGGTGGGTGCGGTGGCGGGGGCTTGTGCGTCCGACTCGCGGGGGAAGGGAACGCCGGGGCCCGGGATGCTCTCGTGAATCTCCGGCTCCTCGGGGAAGACAGGCATACCCGGATATCTATCAAATGCCGGTCGGACGCGCACGGGCGCCCCACCCATTGGGCACCGGTCTCCTGCCGCCCCCTCCCGGGGCAATTCCAGACGGATCGTCAGAAACCGAGCGTCAACTGTTCGTCGGCGGACCCACGGCCGTCGCCCGCACCCTCCCGGACGCGCTTGAGATGGCGCCACTTCGGCAGTGCGTCCATGTACGCCCAGGAGAGCCGGTGGTGCCCGGTGGGGCCGAACTCCTCCAGTGCGGCGCGGTGCACCGGGGACGGGTAGCCGGCGTTGTCGGCGAAGCCGTACTCCGGGCACCCCTCGCCCAGTTCGGCCATCAGGCCGTCGCGGTGGACCTTGGCGAGCACCGAGGCGGCGGACACGCAGATGCAGGACTGGTCGCCCTTGATCACCGTGCGCACCCGCCAGGGGCCGCCGAGGTAGTCGTGCTTGCCGTCCAGGATCACCGCGTCGGGTTCGACCGGCAGCGCCTCCAGCGCGCGGACGGCGGCCAGCCGCAGCGCCGCCGTCATGCCGAGTTCGTCGCACTCCTGCGGGGAGGCCTGCCCGAGTGCGTACGCGGTGACCCAGTCGGCGAGCACGGGGGCGAGCGCACGGCGGCGCAGCTCGGTGAGCAGCTTGGAGTCGGTCAGCCCCTCCGGCGCCTTGCGCAGGCCGGTGACGGCCGCGCCCACGGTGACCGGCCCGGCCCAGGCGCCGCGCCCGACCTCGTCGAGACCGACGACGATCTTGGCGCCGGCCCGGCGGAGCGAGCGTTCGACGGAGTGCGTCGGGGGGACGATGGGCATGGCGTCTTCCGTTCAGCGGGGGCAGCCTCCAGCCTAAGCCCGGCCCGCGACCGCCGAGTCCACCCTCCCGGGCGGGCGGAGCCGTCGACGGGCGGGCAGGCGGGCCCGCCGCCCGGCCACCCGGCACCGGCCGCCTCAGGCCCGGATCATCGGCTCCAGCACCTCGTCCACCAGCCGGCCGGCGAAGCCCGGCCCCATGTTCTCCAGGCCGCGGATCTTGACCTGGTAGAGCAGTACCGCCGGGATGACGTCCGCCACCAGGGGGGTGGCCGCGCCGGGCCGGACGTCGCCGCGCTCGGCGCCGCGGCGCAGGATCTCCAGGATGGTCCGCGCGGTCGGCTCGATGACCCGGTCGGTGACGAAGGCCTTGAAGACCTCGGCCCGCTCGTGGTCGATCTCGCCCATCAGCGCATTGAGCGCGGAGCCCACCCGGGAGGTCATCGCTTTCGTGAACCCCTCGACGAGCCGGTGGAGTTCGTCCCGTGCGGACCCGAGGTCGGGGGTGTCGTAAGGGCGTGGGAGAGTGGCGTCCAGGGCGTCGAGAACGAGTTCGTCCTTGGACGCCCAGCGCCGGTAGAGCGCGGCCTTCCCGGTCCGCGCCGCACTGGCGACCCCTTCCATGGTCAGCCGCGCGTATCCGCCGGAGGTGAGCTGGTCGAGCGCGGCCTCGAAGATCGCTGCCTCCAGTTCCTTCCCCCGGCGCCGCGCCGGCCGCCTCAGTGCCTGGTGGGCGGCCCGCACCGGGCAGAAGGCCGGGTCCGCGCCCGGCCTTCCGTCCGGCTCCGCGCCGGCTCCGACGCCCTGCCCCGCGACCGCCGCCCCGGCGTCCGCCTCCGCAGGCCGAAGAGGCGCCTCCCCCGACGCCGGGTCCGCCCGGCCGGCCGAGCCCGCCGGCCCTCCCGGAGAACCCCCCGGGGTACCTCCCCGCGACCGACCGGACCGGTCCGCCACCAGGCGCCGCACCAACCGCTCCATCGCCACCATCCTTAAGGAACGCTTGCGTTCACAATCACGGCCAGGATATCGTCCCGATTAGTGAACGATCCCGTTCCTTCTCGGCCTGCGCAAGGGCGCGCGGCCGCACCCCGGACCGGCGACTCCGCCGAACCGCACCACCGAGCACACAGCCAGCAGGGGGCACATTCGTGGCCATCTCCGACACGCTCAGCAAGAACTCGCCACCGCGGACGAGCCAGGGGCGGGGCAAGGGCATCACCCTGACCGTCATCGCGGCCACCCAGCTCATGGTGGTCCTCGACGCGACCATCGTGAACATCGCGCTTCCGCACATCAAGGACGCCCTGGGCTTCTCCACCACCGACCTGTCGTGGGTCATCAACGCCTACACCCTGACCTTCGGCGGGCTGCTGCTGCTCGGCGGTCGCGCGGGCGACATCCTCGGCCGCCGCCGGGTGTTCATCTTCGGCACCCTGCTGTTCGGCCTGGCCTCGCTGCTCGGTGGTTTCGCGCAGGACAGCACGCTGCTGCTGGCCGCCCGCGCGCTCCAGGGCATCGGTGGCGCGATCTGTTCCCCGACCGCCTTCGCCCTGATCGCGACCAACTTCGACGAGGGGCCCGAACGCAACCGCGCGTTCGGCGTGTTCTCGGCGGTCGCCGGTTCGGGCGCCGCGATCGGCCTGCTGGCCGGCGGTCTGCTCACCGAGTACCTGAACTGGCGCTGGGTGTTCTTCGTCAACGTGCCGATCGCGATCCTGATCGCGATAGCCGCGCCGCGCTACATCGCCGAGTCCGAGCGCCACCCGGGCCGCTTCGACCTGCCCGGCGCGCTCACCTCGACACTCGGCCTGGTCGGCCTGGTCTACGGATTCATCCGGGCCGCCTCGGACGGCTGGTCGGACGGCATCACGCTCGGCTCCTTCGCGGCCGGCTCGATCCTGCTCGCGGCCTTCCTCGTGGTGGAGAGCCGCACCGACCAGCCGATCACCCCGATGCACCTGTTCGCCGACCGGAACCGCACCGGCGGCCTGGTGATGATGCTCTGCCTGGCCGCGGCCATGTTCGGCATCTTCTTCTACGTCGTGCTGTTCGTGCAGGGTCCGCTCGGCTACAGCCCGCTGAAGGCCGGCGTCTCCTTCCTCCCGATCAGCGTCGCGATCATCATCGCCGCGCAGATCGCCTCCAACCTCCAGGCCAAGTACGGCCCGAAGCCCTTCATGGCGGGCGGCGCGCTGCTGGTCACCGTCGGGCTCAGCTGGCTGACCCAGATGAGCAAGGACAGCGGCTACCTGGACGGGGTGCTCGGCCCCACGGTGGTGTTCGGCTTCGGCATGGGTCTGATCTTCGTCCCGGTGATGCTGCTCTCCGTCGCCGGTGTCCCGGGCGAGGAGACCGGCGCCGCCTCCGGCCTCCTCAACTCGATGCAGCAGATCGGCGGTTCGCTCGGCCTGTCGATCCTGACCACGGTCTTCGCGCACTACGCCACGGCGGAGGCCACCGCGCAGCTGCCGAAGTTCATGGAGAGCGCGACGCCGGAGCAGCTGGCCTACCTCCAGCAGCACCACGAGTTCCCGCCGGGCACGGACGCCGCCAACACCGTGCTCACCCAGGGCATTTCGCACGGCTTCATCGTGGGCGCCGCGCTCGCGGCGGTCGCCCTGCTCGTCGCGGTCTTCGCGATCAAGGCCAAGGCCAGCGACCTGCCGAGCGGCTCCTCCGCCGTCGCGATGCACTGACACCGTCACGGCGCTCCGACACCGTCACGGCAGTCCGACGCCGTCACGATGCGGCGACACCGCGGCCCGCGGCCGCGACACCATGACACCGCGACACCGCGACACCGTGCGCGACAAGCCACAACCAGGCGCAACAAGCCGCCGCAGGACACAGGGCCGGCCGGGAGCAGCACGCTCCCGACCGGCCCTGCCGCCGTCCGCGGGCCCCCGCCCCGGTCGTCCTACCTGTCCTCGTACGCCAGCCTCGCCCAGTCGCAGGCCGTGCGGCCGTGCGCCGTCGAGTCCATCAGCGGCCGCTCCGCCAGGATCTCCCGGGCCCGGGCGGCCGCCAGGTTGGTCGCATACCAGGGCTTCGACGCTCCGCCCACGCCCTGACCGATCAGCTGCAGCGCACAGCTCCGCTGCGGCTCGGGGAGCCGGTCCAGGGCGGGCACCGCGTCCGCCGCGAGCCGGCGGACGTTGCGCAGGTCGATCGCCGCGGTGTGCGGGTCGGTCCGCAGCGCCCGCTCGTACCGAGTGACGTTCTGCTCGGCGACGATCGCGTCCGGGCCCATCAGGCCGTAGACCGCGGCGGTGAGCATCCCGCTGAGGACGACGACGCGCGGCAGCCAGCCGGTGCGGCGGGTCAGCCCTGCCGCGATCAGCAGCAGGAAGACGGCGCCCAGCCAGACCTCGACCACCAGCACCCAGAGCCGCAGCCGGGTGAGCCCGGAGGCGTCCACGTAGAACCACATCCGGCCGAGCGCCGAGGCGACCACGGCCAGCGCCAGCAGGCAGAGCAGCCCGAGCAGGATCCGCGCCATCCGGCGGTCGGCCGCGGTGCTGCGCGGCGCCCACCGCTTGGCGACCGCCACCACGACCAGCGTGAGCACGGTGATCACGCTCAGCTGCCAGAAGCCCTGCCGGGCGTACGCCGAGCGGCTCATCCCGGTGTTGCTCAGCACGGCGTCCGCCCCGCCGAGCACCACCACGGCCTGGATCACGGCGAAGACGCCGAACATCAGGTTGAGCGCGACCAGCGGCAGCGCCCACTCCAGCCGGCGCCGCTCCCGTCCCGGCCGGATCACCGTGCGGTCCCAGCGGCGCGGGCCGGCGGCCATGTGCGCGAAGCCCAGCGCGGTCGCCGACCCGAGCACGAACAACACGCCGCGCCCCGGGAGTTGGTCGAGGTCGAGGTCCGGGCTGAGGCTGCCCAGCAGGTCCGCCATGGCGGCGTCGGCGCTGGCGAACAGCAGGCCGAAGAGGGTCAGCAGGCCGGCGGCGACCGCGAGCGCCTTGAGCACCGGGACGATCCGGCCGCGGCCGGGCAGGTTCCGCCGGTCCACGCTCTCCCAGACCCAGACCACCGAGGGCACCAGCTGCCACAGGATGCCGGGCAGCGGGAACAGCACACCCGCCCAGCGGCGGCCGCCGTGCAGGGCCAGCGAGGCCAGCGCGAGCGCGCCGAAGGCGGCCAGCGCCCCGGGCCAGGAGGCGTCCCAGCAGGCCGGAACGGCGAGCAGGGCGAGGGCGAGCAGGCTCCACGCCGCCGTCCAGGGCCGGATCCGGCGACCGGCCGCCCGCGCGGCGACCCCTGCCCCGACGGCGACGGCGGCGCCGAGCATCAGCAGGTTGGGCCCCAGGCCGTCGAAGAGCAGCCAAGCCGTCAGCAGGCCGGTGAGCAGGGCCGCCAGGGCGACCCCGGGCGTGGCCGCCGCCCGTCGTTCGGGGTCGCTGCGGCGCAGCCACGCACCGGTCGAGGGCACGGGCGCGCCGGGAACCCGGCCCGGGCCCGGCCGCCCTTGCCGGCCCTGCGGCCCCTGCGGCCCCTGCGGGCCGGGGCCCGTCGCACGGTACGGGCCGTACGGGTCGTACGCGTCATAGGGGTTGTGCGGCTCGGTCGGGCCGGCCGCCCCGGCCTCCTCGGTCGCCCCGGACAGGCCCGGAACCCCGGTCGCCCCCGACACCCCGGTCGCCCCCGACACCCCGGTCGCCTCCTGCACCTCGGACGTCCCCTGCGGCTCGGTCGAACCGGTGGAGCCGGGCAAGCCAGGTGAACCGAGCGAATCGGGCGAATCGGACGCGGCAGGAACGGACGGACCTGACATGAGTCCCCCTCAGTGGTCGGCGGGCATGCGGAGGCCGCCCGTCGGGCGGTCCACCGGCGGGCGCTCTCGGCGCCCCGGCCGCTGCCGACTGTAGACCATTCTGAACAGGTTCAAAAGTCAGCTCTGAACGTGTTCAGAACGCCCTCACCACCAAGGACTCCCTCGCTACCCCTTCACCGACCCGGCCAGCAGCCCGCGAACGAAGTACCGCTGGAGACTGAAGAAGACGATCAGCGGCACGACGATCGACAGGAACGCCCCGGCCGTCAGCAGCTCCCAGCGCCCGCCGAGCGAGCCGGACAGCTGCGCCAGCCGCACCGTCATCGGCGCCACCTCCGGCGTGCCGCCCGCGAAGGTCAGCGCCACCAGCAGGTCGTTCCAGACCCACAGGAACTGGAAGATCGCGAACGAGGCCAGCGCCGGGGTGCACAGCGGCAGCACGATGGAGCGGAAGATCTTGAAGTGCGAGGCGCCGTCCACCACCGCGGCCTCCATCAGGTCGCGCGGCAGCTGGGCGATGAAGTTGTGCAGCAGGAACACCGCCAGCGGCAGCGCGAACATGGTGTGCGCCAGCCAGACCGGCGCGTAGCTGCCCTTCAGGTCCACCGCCGGAATCAGCGTCAGCGCGCCCAGGTGCGCGCCGCCGGCGAACAGCCGCAGCAGCGGGATCAGCGCCATCTGGAGCGGCACCACCTGGAGCGCGAACACCGTGAAGAAGACCGCGTCGCTCCCCCGGAACCGCACCCAGGCCAGCGCGTACGCCGCCATCGCCGCCAGTGCCAGCGGGAAGACCGTCGCCGGGATGCTGATCGCCAGCGAGTTGACCAGGAAGGGCATCAGGCCGGTGGAGCCCCCGGATCCGCCCTCGAACAGCACCGAGTGGTAGTTGCCGAGGCCGAGGTCGGGGTGGAGGAAGGCGTTCCACCAGCCGCTGGCGGTCACGTCCTGCTTGGGCCGCAGCGAGGTCACCAGCAGACCCAGCGTCGGGATCGTCCAGAGCACCGTCATCGCGATCACGAACACCGAGGCCAGCGGACTGCTGAAGGCCTTCCGCACCGGCCGCACCGCACCGGCCGGTCGCACCGCCCCCTTCGCCCAGCGCGCCGCCTTCACCTGCCGGGCCGATTCCGCCGGCCGCACCGCCTTCGCCGCCCCCTCCCGGCCGTCCGTCCCGGTCACCGGACCTCACGCTCCTTCCGCAGCTGCAGGATGTTGTAGGCCACCAGCGGCAGCACCGCGAGGAAGAGGAGCACCGCGAGGGCGCTGCCCCGCCCGGAGTTGAACTGCACGAAGGACTGCGAGTACATCTCGTTGGCCAGCACCTGGGTGCCGAAGTTGCCGCCGGTCATGGTGCGGACGATGTCGAAGGCCTTCAGGGTGATGATCATGACGGTGGTCAGGACGACCATCACCGTGGTGCGGATCATCGGCACGGTGACGTACCAGAACAGCCGCACCCCGCTCGCGCCGTCCAACCGGGCCGCCTCCACGACCTCGTCCGGGATCGCCTTGATCGCCGCCGACAGCACCACCATCGCGAAGCCGGTCTGCACCCAGACCATCACCGCCATCAGCAGGAAGGTGTTCAGCGGCTGCGAGAGCAGCCAGTTCGGCGGATCGTCCCAGCCCACCGCGACGGCGAGCTGGCTGAGCAGGCCGATCTGCGGCTGGCCCGGACCGCGCGACTCGTAGACGAACTTGAAGATGATCGACGCGCCGACCAGCGAGATCGCCATCGGCATGAAGATCAGCGACTTGTACACCGACTGGCCGCGCATCCGGTCCACCAGCAGCGCCAGCACCAGCCCCAGCCCGGTCGCCGCCAACGGCGCGACCACCAGCCAGAGCAGCGTGTTGACCAGCACCTTCTGCACCGAGTCGGAGGTGAAGGCCCAGCCGAAGTTCTCACCGCCGACGAACCGGGTGCCGTCGTCGTTCTGGAGGCTGAGGTAGACCGTGCGGACCAGCGGCACGACCAGGCCGACGGCCAGCAGCAGCACCGCCGGGCCGAGGAACACCGCGACCGCCAGCGGACGCGCCAGGCGGCCCCGGGCCCGGCCGGCGACCAGGAAGACCACCAGCAGGATGCCGAGGAAGCCGGCGACGGCGCCGAAGGTGTTGCCGAACTTGACCGCCGCGTCGTTCCAGGTGCCGGCCGCCAGTCTCTCGGCGACCAGCCCGCCGGCGGCCAACCGGTCCGCGGCCAACTCGGCGACGGGTGACGGGAATCCGGGTACGGACATGGCTGTACGTCCCTTCGGGCGTGGTGGGAAGGGGGCGGGCGGTGCGGGTGGGTGGCCCCGCAC